>JAAYHN010000281.1 GCA_012735395.1 Alcaligenaceae bacterium
GTTCTGTGGGGCACCGGGTACATTGTCATAGTAAGGCAGGGTAGAAATGCCAAACTTGAACTGGGCATTGCGGGTAAAACTGGCACGGGAACCGCTTGACCCGGTAAACATGGCGCATTTGCCTGAAGAGAAAAGCGCATTTGAGGCATCACCGCGGCCGCCATAGGTAAATGTACCTTCTTTGGCCATTTGGTTCAGGTATTCAAAATGTTTGACAAAGGCATCTTTGGTAAGCTCAATGCGTGCGTCAAGACCGTCAAAGCCATTGTTCTTGCTGGCATAAGCAACATTATGCAAGGCTGAAAAGTTTTCAACCAGCACCCATGATGGCCAGGAGGTTGTATATCCGCACTCTATGCCAGCCTCTTTGATTTTTTTGGCAGCGGCATTGATTTCTGCATAGGTTTTAGGCGGTTTGTTAGGATCAAGACCTGCCTTTTCAAACATATCCTTGTTGTAATAGAAAACGGGGGTTGAGCTGTTAAATGGCATGGATGCCAGTTTGCCATTGGGTTCAGAGTAGTAGCCGGCAATACCGGGGACAAATTTTTTGGGGTCGATCGGGTTACCCACTTCTTCTGACATTTCCTGAATGGGCTTGATGGCGCCTTTGGAAAACATCATGGTTGCCGTGCCAACTTCAAAAACCTGAATAATATCCGGAGCCTGTCCTGCGCGATAAGCGGCAATGCCCGCATTCATTGATTCACCATAGGCTCCCTTGTAAGTGGGGGTGATTTTATAGTCGGATTGTTTGCTGTTGAAGTCATTGACTATTTCGTTGACCTTTTCTCCGAGGGGACCTTCCATGGAGTGCCAGAAGCTGATTTCAGTGGCGGCTTGGGCGCTAAAGGAAGCCAGGGTAAATGCACCAGCAACGGCCATTATGGACTTTTTGAATTGCATGCTACTTTCTCCGGTTGTTTAATAACAGTGTTTGTTAGGAACAGTTACGACAGAAGTAAAGCATAAATACCATTACCTGTTTATGACAGTATGTTGAATTTATCCCCGAAAGGAAAGTTTTGCAAGTTGAAATTATTTCAAGCCAATAAGTATTTCCAGAAAACCGCTATGGATTGGTAATAAAATTGCAGTACTTATTACTATGTCCGGAGTACTTGATGAAATCGAATACCAGAATTACTTTTATTGGTGGTGGTAACATGGCAATGGCTATGGCCAGTGGCATGATAGAAACCCTGTGTAATCCCCAGGATATTTCTGTGATTGATATCAATACCACCGGGCATGAACGCTGGCATGAAAAGGGTATTAGTGTCAGTACGCATGCCACTGACAGCCTGGCACAAAGCAAAGTATGGATATACGCGGTCAAACCCCAAAACATGCGCGAAGCGATAGAAAGCAGTAAAGCCTATTTACAGGCCGACACCCTGGTTATTAGTATTGCTGCGGGGCTTAATACTCATTCTTTATCCGGCTGGCTCGGGACACCCGATTTACCCTGGCCAAATATTATCCGGGTCATGCCAAATACACCGGCCTTAATCGGTAAAGGCGTTAGTGGTTTATATGCACTGCCTTCCCTGAAAGAACAAGATGTGGTATTGGCTGAAAAAATTCTTTCTTCTATTGGAACGGTGGTCCGTTTTGCACAAGAAGAACAACTTGATCCGGTTACCGCTTTATCAGGTAGCGGCCCGGCTTATGTTTTTTTATTGATTGAATCATTGATAGAGGGTGCCCTGGCTTTGGGACTTGAGTATAATCAGGCCAAAAAACTGGCTATTGAAACCATACTGGGTTCAGCTGCATTGGCCGCTAGCTCTAACCAGGAGCCTGCGACATTACGTGAAAATGTAACTTCCAAAGGCGGTACAACGGCAGCCGCATTGGCTGTTTTTGAACAGCACAAGCTGAAAGATACGGTTAGGCAGGCCATGAAAGCGGCATCCGATCGTGCGGCTGAAATGTCTCGTGAATTAGGTAAATCTTAATGAAATCAAATAACTATTTTGAAAAAATAGCGCCATACCAGGTTTTACTGGCCATTCTGGTAATGGGCGCTATTGTTGTTTCCTCCAATATATTGGTGCAACCACAATATCATATTAATGAGTGGTTAACCTGGGGCGCCCTGACTTATCCGGTTTCCTTTTTGGTAACCGATCTTCTTAACCGGCGTTTTGGCCCTCAGGCAGCCAGGAAAATTGTTGTCATCGGGTTTATTGCGGCAGTTATTGTTTCCTATTTGCTGGCTGATGCGCGAATTGCACTGGCTTCAGGTTTTGCTTTCCTGTTTGCGCAATTTGGCGATATTTTCATTTTTGATAAAATGCGCGCGTTAAGCTGGTGGAAAGCGCCTTTTATTGCGGGGGTGATAGCTTCTGTGATAGATACTTATCTTTTCTTCGGGCTGGCATTTGCCGGCACCCCTGTGCCATGGGTATCCCTGGCCTTTGGTGATATGCTGGTTAAACTGTTTGTCAGTATCTGTATGCTTGCTCCGTTCAGAGCTTTAATGTGGAATATCGGGAAACCCAAAAACTGCAGTATCTAATGGTTTCCTAGGGTTTCACTCCCGAAAAATATTGTTTATTCTTCTGGGATTCATTCAATTGGTATAACGAGAAAAAAATGCAAGAATTCTTACCTCAGTTCATCCAGCAGCTGTTTAATGGTTTGTCTCTGGGTGCTATCTATGCATTGATTGCCATTGGCTACACAATGGTTTATGGCATTATTGGCATGATTAACTTTGCCCATGGCGAAATTTACATGATTGGCGGCTACGTTGGCCTGGTTACCTTGTCTGCCATCGGGGTAAACAGTGGCATACCCATACCTGTCATTATTCTTTGCATGATTCTGGTCGCGGTTGCCGTAACAGCAGTCTATGGCTATTCGGTAGAAAAAATCGCCTATCGTCCGGTGCGAGGCGGGCCAAGGCTGGTTGCCCTTATTTCTGCCATTGGTATGTCTATTTTTCTGCAGAACTGGGTTGCCATCGGGCAGGGCTCCCGCGACATGGCCGTACCCAACCTGATACCCGGTTCCATTCAGTTTGCCATTGGTGAGTCTGACTTTCTGGTAACGGTTACCTATGCCAGGTTAATGATTATTACAGTCGTTTTCTTTTTAATGGTTGGCCTGACGCTATATATCAAGAACTCAAAAATGGGCAGGGCCTCACGCGCCTGCTCACAAGATATGCAAATGGCAAACCTGCTGGGTATTGATACCAACCGGGTCATTTCCTTTACCTTTATCCTGGGCGCCATGCTGGCTGCTGTGGGTGGCGTTTTAATTGCCTTAACCATTGGTAAACTTAACCCGTTTATCGGGTTTATTGCCGGTATCAAGGCTTTTACAGCTGCGGTGTTGGGTGGAATAGGCAGCATTCCCGGGGCTATTCTGGGTGGTCTGTTGTTAGGTGTGGCCGAGACAATGGCTGCTGCTTATCTCTCATCTCAGTATAAGGATATTGTTGCTTTCGGGCTCCTGATCTTTATTTTGTTATTCAGGCCTACTGGTCTGCTGGGTAAACCTGAAGTGGAAAAAGTGTAATGAAAAATATAAAAAACGCATTTTTTGCAGCGCTGCTAACCGGAATCATGCTTGTGCCGATTTTTGGCCTGGGGCTTGTGCGTAAAGGTATCAATACAGAAATCCAGGCTGACTGGAGTATTGTTCTTTGGGGCATGCTCATCGTATTCGTGGTGCAGGCTATCAAACCTTATGTTTTCAAGAAAAGGCCGGGTGTCCGCTTTACCTTGCCAAGGGCTCCGGCCCTGAACCAGAAATCCAGTACGCTTCTATTGGCCGTGGTGTTTCTGGTTGCCGTTATATGGCCATTTTTCAGTGGACGCAGCCAGATTGATATCGCCACGCTGGTACTTATTTATGTCATGCTTGGCCTGGGACTGAATATTGTGGTTGGCTTTGCCGGCTTGCTCGATTTGGGTTTTGTGGGTTTTTATGCGGTTGGTGCCTATACCTATGCTTTGCTATACCACTGGGCAGATTGGGGCTTTTGGCAGGCTTTGCCCATGGCAGGTATTATGGGGGCTTTCTTCGGCTTTCTACTTGGCTTTCCCGTTTTGCGTCTGCGCGGTGATTACCTGGCTATCGTAACTTTGGGTTTTGGTGAGATTATCCGTTTATTGCTGGTTAACCTATATGATTTTACCGGCGGCCCCGACGGCATTTCGGGCATTCCCAAACCCACTGTGTTTGGTTATGAAATGACACGCCGGGCCTCCGAAGAAGGAGCGCAAACCTTTCACCAAATGATGGGATGGAAATTTGATACGCTTGATGTCATTATTTATCTTTATTTAATGGCCCTGGCATTGGCTTTCATTACGCTCATTATTTCTTCAAGACTGGTACGCATGCCCATTGGCAGGGCATGGGAAGCCCTGCGCGAAGATGAAATTGCCTGCCGCTCTTTGGGGCTGAATCCTACCCGTATCAAACTCTCCGCTTTTACACTGGGCGCAACATTTGCCGGCTTTGGCGGTGCGTTTTTTGCAGCCCGTCAGGGTCTGGTCAATCCGGAATCATTTACATTTATAGAATCAGCACTTATTTTGGCCATTGTGGTGCTGGGGGGCATGGGTTCGCAATTCGGGGTTA
>JAAYHN010000282.1 GCA_012735395.1 Alcaligenaceae bacterium
ATGCTTATCGTGACCGTCGCAATAAAAAACGTACATTCCGTGCGTTATGGATTACCCGTATCAACGCTGCTGTTCGTGAACATGGCGTTACATACAGTGTCTTCATTGCCGGCCTCAAAAAAGCCTCCATTGAACTGGACCGTAAAGTACTGGCAGATATGGCAGTTAACGATAAGGCAGGTTTTGCCGCTGTTGTTAACCAGGCTAAATCAGCCCTTGGTGCTTAAGCTCTAAAGTTGTAATTAAATGCTGTACCCAACAGGCGGGGCTCAATATGGGTCCCGTTTGTTTTTTTAACGAATGGTAATTTCATGACACAGTCGCTCGATGAACTTATAAGTCAGGCTCAGGAAAAATTTGCAGGTGCAGCCGATGCAGCAGCCCTCGAAAACGAGAAAGCTAAATTTTTAGGTAAAAACGGTGTAATTACCGGCCTCATGAAAGGCCTGGCACGGTTGGAACCAGAACAGAAACGAGCTGAAGGTGCCCGTATCAACCAGGCCAAGCAAAAAATAGAGGCCTTGCTCAATGAGCGCCGTGATGAGTTTGCCAAGGCCGAATTAAATCAACGTCTGGCTGCCGAAACCATTGATGTCACCCTGCCGGGCAGGGGGCGTGCCAAAGGGGGGATTCACCCCGTGATCCAGACATGGCAGCGCATAGAGGAAATTTTCCGTTCTATCGGTTTTGAGGTTGCCGAAGGCCCCGAAATTGAAAATGACTGGACCAACTTTACCGCATTGAACAACCCCGAAAACCATCCGGCCCGTTCAATGCAGGATACTTTCTACGTAGACATGCAAGACGCCAATGGCCTGCCTTTGCTGTTGCGTACCCATACCAGCCCCATGCAGGTGCGTTATGCCCGCATGCACAAACCACCAATCAAAGTCATTGCACCGGGCCGCACCTACCGGGTTGACAGCGATGCCACACACTCTCCCATGTTCCACCAGGTTGAAGGGTTGTGGATTGCCGAAGACATTTCCTTTGCCGACCTGAAAGGGGTGTATACCAATTTCCTGCGGGCGTTCTTTGAAACCGATGACTTATGCGTGCGTTTCCGTCCGTCTTTCTTCCCCTTTACCGAGCCTTCCGCCGAAATTGACATGATGTTCACATCAGGCCCCAACCAGGGTCGCTGGCTGGAAATCTCCGGTTCAGGTCAGGTACACCCTGTGGTTATTAAAAACTACGGGCTTGACCCCGAAAAATATATTGGTTTTGCCTTTGGTTCCGGCATAGAGCGCCTTACCATGCTGCGTTATGGCGTCAATGACTTGCGCCAGTTCTATGAAGGTGATCTCCGGTTCCTGCGCCAGTTCAATCGTTAAGATAACAGGCAGTTCAGGTCAGTATCCAATCCATTGCAAAGAAACGAATTATTATGTTATTTCCAGAATCCTGGCTCAGATCGTTGGTTAATCCGGCCATCAATACCGAAGAGTTATCCCATCGCCTTACCATGGCGGGCCTAGAAATTGAAGATACGGCACCGGTTGCACCGCCATTCACCGGTGTGGTTGTTGCCCAAATCATCGAGGCCGTACAGCACCCCAATGCCGACAAACTGCGAATTTGCAAGGTAGATGACGGCTCTGGCGAGTTGCTGCAAATCGTGTGTGGTGCGCCTAATGCCGCGCCGGGCATGAA
This sequence comes from Alcaligenaceae bacterium, assembly GCA_012735395.1. GTDB lineage: Bacteria > Pseudomonadota > Gammaproteobacteria > Burkholderiales > Burkholderiaceae_B > Advenella. The sequence goes on from JAAYHN010000282.1 coordinate 1,654, forward strand.
AGTGCCTTTGGCTAAAATCGGGGCGGTCTTGCCGGGCGATTTCAAAATCGGCAAAGGCAAACTGCGTGGCGAAGAGTCCTTTGGTATGCTGTGTTCCGCCCGTGAATTGGGCCTGTCACAAGACCATGCCGGTTTGCTGGCGCTTGAAGACAGCGCTGTGGTTGGGCAAGATATTCGCGAGGCACTGGATCTGGACGACACGGTTTTTGAAATTAAATTAACGCCCAACCGTGCCGATTGCCTTTCCTTAAACGGGATTGCCCGTGAAGTTGCCGCTTTAACCGGTGCGCCAGTAAAAGCATTTGATTTTTCACCTGTGGCAGTTACGTTGGACAGCAAACTGGGTGTTAGCGTTCAGGCCCCTGATTTATGCGGTCGTTTTGCCGGTCGGGTTATCAAAGGCGTCAATGCCAAAGCGGCTACGCCTGCCTGGATGAAGTCCCGCCTGGAACGCGCCGGCCAGCGTTCTGTTTCTGCACTGGTTGATATTTCCAACTATGTCATGCTTGAGCTGGGTCGTCCTACGCATGTATTCGATCTTAACAAAATCAACACTGACTTGACTGTTCGCTGGGCGAAAAAAGGCGAATCGTTAAAACTGCTGAATGGCCAAACCGTTGAGCTGGATAAAGAAGTGGGCGTTATTTGCGCCGGTGACACTATCGAAAGCCTGGCCGGTATCATGGGCGGGGACGCCACTGCCGTCAGCCTGGAAACCACCGATATTTTTGTGGAAGCCGCTTTCTGGTTCCCTGAAGCGATTGCTGGCCGCAGCCGCCGTTTCAAATTCAGTTCCGAAGCAAGTCACCGTTTTGAGCGTGGCGTAGACTTCCAGAATGTCGTAGAGCATCTTGAATACATCTCCCGCCTGATCCTGGAAATCTGCGGTGGCCAGGCGGGTCCGGTCGAAGACCAAATCATTAACTTGCCTGTCCGTAACCCGGTAGCCATGCCCCTGGCGCGTTGCCAGAAAATTCTGGGTATCAGGGTAGAGGCGGCAGAAGTGGAAAAAATCTTCACCCAGCTGCAATTGCCTTACGGTTTTGATGGTGAAGTATTCACCGTGACACCGCCTTCTTATCGCTTTGATATTGAAATTGAAGAAGACCTGATTGAAGAGGTGGCACGTATTTATGGCTTTGAGCGTATCCCCGATACTCCGCCCAAGGCCGTGGCTGCCATGCTGCCAAGCAATGAGACTAAACGCAGCGTACACGATATGCGCCATGTGATGGCAGACCTTGATTACCAGGAAGTAGTCAATTTCAGTTTTGTTGAAACAGACTGGGAAAGCAACTACATGGGTAACCAGGATCCTATCAAGCTGCTTAATCCCATTGCCAGCCAGCTGGCCGTCATGCGCTCGGGCCTGATTGGCGGTTTAATTGCCAATATCAGTCACAATGCCAAGCATAAGCAGCCACGGGTTCGCGTATTTGAGCTGGGCCGCGTATTCCGCCGGGATGCTTCCGTGCAGGACAGTGACCTTGATGTTGCCAATATCAGCCAGCCCCTGCATTTGGCGGCTGCTGCTTGGGGGCCGGCAAACCCCGAGCAATGGGCCGAACCGGTTCGCCAGGTTGACTTTTTTGATGTCAAGAATGACATCCAGGTCTTGTTTGGCAAAAAAGCACAACTGTTAAAGTTTGTAGCTGAAAGCCACCCTGCCTTGCATCCGGGGCGCAGTGCTGCTATTTTATTAGATGGAAAACAAATCGGATTTATCGGTGAGTTGCATCCGCAATGGGTACAGGATAACGAACTTATCCATGCACCGGTTGTATTTGAGGTGGCGGTAGAGGCACTTGAAAATGTGGCATTGCCAGAAGTCGGGGATCTGTCACGACAACCCGCCGTGATTCGGGATCTGGCCATTTGGGCGCCGGTAGCGTTGCCCGTGCAAGCCATTCTGGATACCCTGTCAGCCAAGCAGAATGAACTGCCGGAACTGGATATTATCCAGGAAGTTTCCCTGTTCGATGTCTGGCGTGACACCAAGTCCGAATCACAAGAGCGTAGCCTGGCTTTCAGGTTTGTCTTGCAGGATCCAAAATCAACATTGGAAGAAACTCGTGTTGAACAGTGCATGGCCTCTGTTTTGAACGTTCTGGTTAATGCACACAGTGTGCGTCAACGCTAAGGCAGGAATAAAATGGTACAAACAAATAACACCTTGACTAAGGCTGAGCTGGCCGAGTTGCTGTTTGAGCGGGTTGGTCTTAATAAACGTGAAGCCAAAGATATTGTCGATACCTTTTTTGAAGAAATCCGTGAGTCTTTAGCCAAGGGAGACGCGGTAAAGCTATCCGGTTTCGGCAATTTTCAGGTTCGTGACAAACCGGCCCGTCCGGGGCGTAACCCCAAAACCGGTGAGGTTATTCCGATTGCGGCACGTCGCGTAGTTACTTTTCATGCAAGCCAGAAACTGAAAGGGATTGTAGAGCAGGGCGAAGCCTATGACCCCAATTCCGAACTTGCATTACAGGACTAGATATTCCATAAAAAATCATTTGGGTATACAATCAAGCGATGAATCAAACAGCCAATACAACTTCGACATCATTGCCTCCCATTCCGGCAAAACGTTACTTTACCATTGGTGAGGTATCAGAATTATGCCTGGTAAAACCGCATGTTTTACGTTATTGGGAACAGGAATTCACCCAATTGAAGCCGGTTAAAAGGCGCGGCAACCGTCGCTATTACCAGCACCATGAAGTGTTGCTAATCCGGAAAATCCGTGACCTTTTATATGAACAGGGTTTTACCATTAATGGGGCACGCAACAGGTTGGGCGACGTTCGCGAAATGGCCTATGACCAAGATGCGGCAGTGCGTTTGTCCGGGGCTGAGCTCCAGTCTTTACGTGCCGAATTAAGTGGCGTTGTAACCATGTTTAATGATTTGCTGCAAGACCGGGCTTAACCCTGGTTGTAAAACGGTAAAAAAAACGGGCTTTTTATATAAAAGCCCGTTTTGTATTGGGCGTATGGAAAGAGCCCATACGCTTTGACAGGTATTTACTTGTCCATAATTAAAATATCTTTATTCACCGTGTTGATATTGGTGTGGCCGCAGAAAGCCATGCTAATGTCCAGCTCATTGGCAATAATTTGCAGGGCACGGGTAACGCCTTCCTGTCCATATGCACCCAGGCCATACAGGAATGAGCGCCCGATCAATGTCCCTTTGGCGCCCAGTGCAACCGCCCGCAAAACATCCTGGCCGGAACGGATACCACCATCCATCCAGACTTCGGTTGGGCTGCCGTGGTTTTTAATGGCTTCAATAATGGCGGGGGTTGCGGAAATGGAAGAGGGTGCACCGTCAAGCTGGCGTCCACCGTGGTTGGAGACTACAATGGAGTCAGCACCGCAGTCGGCGGCACGCAGGGCATCTTCCTTATCCATAATGCCTTTTATAATGAGTTTGCCGCCCCAGCGCTTCTTGATCCATTCAACATCATCCCAGCTTAAGGCAGGGTCAAATTGCTCGGCCGTCCAGGACGCCAGCGAAGACAAATCTCCCACTCCTTTGGCATGCCCAACGATGTTGCCGAAGGTACGGCGTTTGGTTTGCATCATGTGCCAGCACCATTCCGGTTTGGTGGCCAGATTCAGCAAATTCATCAGGGTAGGTTTGGGGGGTGTTGACAGACCGTTTTTAATGTCTTTATGACGCTGGCCCAGTACCTGCAGGTCCAGTGTCAGCATGAGAGCCGAACAATTAGCCGCTTTGGCACGATCAATCAGGCGCTCAATAAAATCTTTGTCGCGCATTACATACAACTGAAACCAGAAGGGGGCGCTGGTATGGGCAGCGATGTCTTCAATTGAGCAGATACTCATGGTAGACAAGGTAAAAGGAACCCCAAACCTTTCCGCTGCTTTGGCTGCCAGGATTTCACCATCAGCACGTTGCATGCCGGTCAGGCCGGTAGGTGCAATAGCCACAGGCATGGCAGTATCCAGGCCAATCATTTTTGTTTTCAGGCTGCGACCTTCCATATTGACGGCAACCCGTTGGCGGAATTTGATTTTCTGGAAATCGCTTTCATTGCTGCGATAAGTGGACTCTGTCCAGGAGCCTGAATCGCAGTAGTCGTAAAACATTTTGGGTACCTTGATTCTGGCAATGCGTCTCAAGTCTTCAATGCATGTGATTTTTGATAAATTTGCCATTTTTATATAATGCCTGTCTGAGGGATTCGATTACAAAGAACTGATTTTATACTGTTATTTCAGGGCCGTCATAAAACATGCCTGCAAAAACCAGGCATCCGGCCTTAAAAAACCGGATGCCTGTGAAATAGCGGTATTGATGCTTGTTGATAACGGGCTGTTTTTCTGCTTATAATAAAAAAACCGGTTTGATTGTTTTTAACTGGCAACATCCCAGCGCAGGACATTGCCAACCCTGGCATTTCCTTTGAGGCTAAAGGAGCTGCTTCTGCTTTGATTGCCATAAGTTGCTTTCAGCTTATAAGAACCGTCTGGCAACTTGATGTACAACAACGGGCCGGTGTCAGTACCTTCAAAAACCGTTTTGTTATTCTGGTCGGTAATAATAACGTGTACACCACCCAGGTAAGCCCCTTGATTGGCGGCAAAAGTTAAGTGCAGGTTGTAATTGTTGGACAGGCCTTTTATTTCATTCTGTTCGCTATTGCCAAAGCCGCCAGTGACATATTCAGTTGCCTGGTTATAGGTTTGTGGTTGTACCTGGGCATTTGCCATATTTTGTGTGCCGGTATAAAGCCCGAAAGCGATTGCCGATGTTAGCAAAAACTGCTTAATGACTTTATTGGGTTCAAAATGATGTGTTTTGTTCATGGTACTTCCTTTATGTGATTGCTACTTTATAAAAGACTTCTACGTTATTAACATTAATAAAAAGCATTAATAACAAAATTCTTATATTTTTTATTGTACCTGCCAGGTTCATGCCCAGTGGAATCTGAATTCCATTGAAATATTTGACTTGAAATAGTAAATGGAATCAATAACTTAATTCTACGCCTGTTTTTCAGCCAATAAAAACCAAATAATTATCAAGATGAAACATCAGTGCTTTCCCGTGCATGGCGCTGGCACATCACTTTTGCATGGCGATTTAAAGGGAATCCCCTTTGTTTTTGGGAGTGCTTTCCAATAAATATTCCTGAAACGTTATTTACCCTGCCTGCATCTAATGGTTGATAGCTCCACATTGCGAGTGATTCAATATTTACCGGGAGAACAACCATGAAGAAAATTTTTATTCCTTTGCTGGCAGGCGCCTTGTCGTTTGGGGTTTCTTTTCCTCTTCAGGCCCATGATGTTAATACAGCTTTTGCAAAAGCACCACCACAGGAGCCGTATAAAGCGGTCAGCTCCCTGGTGAAACTGCCTGATTTCATTCCTGGCATTGGCCAACTTTTTGTGGATCCATCCACCTTGCCGGCAGGGCCGTTTCTGGCTTATGACCGGGATGGACAACTGGTTAGCACCATTTATATGATTCCGATTAAGGATTTTGCGCCAGAAAAATCGTTTAGCGATCTCAAGGTGCCATTCGGCAAAGTTGACCATACCGATATCATGTATAACGCAGGTCACCCTGGTGTGGAAGTGCCTCATGTTCATATCGTCCTGTGGCATATTTCTGCTGACCAGGAAAGCAGAGTGGCAAAATGAACCAATATCGACGACATTTTGTTGCCGGAGGCAGTGGCCTGGTGCTGGCTACTGCCTTCTATCCCGGTTTGCTGTTATCTGAAAATACGGTAAACATTGTTATGGAAGGCAAGGTTGGCGGGGCGCATGTCTGGTATAACCCGTATGGCTTGCTGATCCGGCGCGGGCAGACCGTACAGTGGATCAATAAAGATCCGGGGAACGTTCATTCTGCCACTGCCTATCACCCCGATATTTATGCACGGGCGCGCAGAATCCCGCAAAAGGCCACGGCCTGGGATTCCGGGCTGTTGTTGCCGGATGAATCTTTTGCCGTTACCTTTGAAGAGGAGGGTGTTTATGATTTTTATTGCCTGCCACATGAGCATGCAGGCATGGTGGGCCGGATTATTGTAGAGAAACCCGAAGGTACAGACTGGCTGAACCAGGACAGTGCCTTGGCGGGTATCCCTGAAATCGCTTTGGCGTCTTTTCCGTCCATTGATAGCATCATGACAGGGAAAGCGGTTAAGGTCGCCATATAAACTTTTTTTGTGTCAGGGTTGAAGCCGGGCAAGCACCTTGCTTACAATCCTGTCACAACGCTCACCATCAAAAGAAAAAACATTTCCATAGGCGGCTTCAATTTCCCGGGTCAATGCTTCTTGCAGAAAATGGCGTGCCCGGAAAAAACGGGTGCGTACGGTTGTTTCGGGCATGTCCAGCATCCTGGCCACTTCCGTGGCAGGTATGTCTTCAATCGCCCTTAAAATAAAAACAAGACGCAGCGATGTAGGTAAAGTATCAATTTTTGTTTCAAGCAAATGGCGTATTTCGCCTTGCATCGCCAGATGCTCCGGTTCAGAATGGGTGCTGGTTTTCATGGTGAAGCCTTCCGGTTGACCTGCCCGGCTTGTGTTTTCATGAAGATCAATAACATTGTTCCATTGCCGGTTCTTTCGTAAACGAATCAATGACTCGTTAATCACAATCCGGGTCAACCATGTAGAAAACAAGGCCTGCCCCCGAAAGCCTGCAATATGCTGGAAGGCATGGCAATAGGCTTCCTGCAGGGCATCTTCGGCGTCGGCATCATTTTTCAGAATACTGCGTGACACCCTGAATAGCCGGAGGTTGTATCGCCTCATTAATATTTCAAAAGCGGGGAGATAGCCCCGGGCTATTTCGTATACCAGATCGTTATCCGGCATATCGGCCGACAACAACTGTTTTTGTGTGTTCTGTTGCATGCCTGTCTCCATAATTTTTTCATGTCACCGTCAACCCTTTTTATTAAAGGCAGAAAGGATATCAGTCTATTAGATGCAGCCAATACACGGAACGTTCCGGTTTTTCAAAGTGATGAAGCTGTTATTTATGATTTGTGAGACAGGGGAGTAATAAGAATAGATTTTTTAAATGTCCATGCCTTAATTTAATTGCTGCCTGGCCAGTAATAACTGTCGGGCAGGGCGCGCGCACCAAAAATGGCCTGGCCAACACGTACAACGGTAGCGCCTTCTTCAATGGCAATCCCGTAATCACCCGACATGCCCATGGATAGCTCCTTGAGGTGCACATCGGCAGGGGCATCCTGTTGCAACCGGTCACGCAGCTGGCGCAGCAGCTGGAAACAGCCACGTACCCGCTCCAGGTCGGGAGACAGGCAGGCCAGTGTCATGAAACCTTTCACTTTCAGGCAATTGAAAGCGGGCAGTGCCTTGAGGAAAGCCGCCACCTCTTCGGGCGGCAGGCCGTACTTGCTGGCTTCACCGGAAGTATTGACCTGCACAAAGACATCCAGTGAGCGGCCTTCCTCTTGCAGCCGGCGCTCTAGGGCCTGGGCCAGCCGCAAGCTGTCCAGTGCCTGGAACTGTGTGGCAAATTTGGCAACAAACTTTGCCTTGTTGGTTTGCAAATGCCCAATGATGGCCCACTGCAAGTCTGGCAGGTCTGCCATGGCCTGCCATTTGCCATAGGCTTCCTGGACTTTGTTCTCGCCCAGAAAATGACAGCCGGCCTCGTAGGCCAGCCGGATGCGGGCTTCATTTACTGTTTTGCTAACCGGTAACAGTTGTACCGAAGCCGGATCCCGGCCTGCTTGCTGGCAGGCCGCTTCAATTTTTTGCCTGACTGCGGCTAGATTATGCTTGAAGTCTTCTACAGTCAAGGCTGTGGGGTAAAGGGTTTCCGGGTTCTGGGCAGTCATGGTGTTAGTAAGGATTTATTCCTGGATGGTAAAATCAATCACGATTTCCCCCGGTTCGCGTGACACATAGGCAATGGCAACGCGCTCACCAAAATAGGCATCAATTTGGGACAGCAGTGGCAAAGGATCGTGATCGTTACAGAAACGCATGGTTTCACCGGGCTGCAGGGCCGATAAAGCCCCAAAAATAGCCGCATGACGAAAACGTTTTGCCACACCACGGGCATCAAATGGATAAATATTCTGGTTAAACAGGGGCAGGGAAGTATCTTGAGTCATGATAATCGCTCTAAAGTAAAAAAACAAACTGCAGGGGGTAGAAGGGGCATCAAATAATTATAGGGGTATTGATACTTACCCGAGTAATTCAGTCGGATATTATTGATTTGCATCAATTTATATCGGTAACTGTCAGTTTTTACATACACTTTTTGATGGTTTGTTATTTTTTATTTTGTTGTTTTTTTACGGGAAAACCCTGATTTTATTCACTTAATCTGTGGATAACTTTGAGTATAAGAAAATGACAACTACCTTAAGTATTGATCTTATTAGGCATTTTTATGTTTTGCTTAGAAAATGATCATATGTTAAGGAATTATGACGCAAGGGCAGGTTTTTATAGGGCGTAAATTTTAATGATGCTTTATGTACATCGAGGATGTTGACTTTTTGTTTCAGCTTGTGCTATAGTTACATTCTTACTTGGGTAGCCAAGTAGTTCGGGGCGTAGCGCAGCCTGGTAGCGCACTTGCATGGGGTGCAAGGGGTCGAAGGTTCGAATCCTTCCGTTCCGACCAAGAATACTATTGCAAATCAACGACTTACAGAATAATGACTGTAAGTCGTTTTTTTTGTTTCTGGGCATTATACACTAGCTGTGCACTAAAAAACTTAGCTTAAATAAAAAAGTAAGGATTTTAATTTGCCACCTGCTTCTATCGTATCAAAAAATAATATAGCTGCTTAAGTGTGTTATAAAATTTTGCACCTGGGGTTGTAAAGCCAGGTTTATTTGCTTAACACTTTCCTTGCTGATTTGCGTTAATGCTTTCGCAAATGGATTGTCTGGGTTCACTTGCACCCAAACCCACACTCCAAAAACCGTAAATAAACTCACCAGGACTGTTTCGTATCTACCGGAACGCCACCAGCCTTTTTTTCCAAAACGAATTCGTTGCCGGGGATGAATCCAGGGAATCCCCATGGGATTGGGAGCATCGGCCAGAATATGCGTTAATGCACCGGTTGCCGCGCCAATCATGGCAGCCCCTTCTGGCCCTTTAATAGAAAACGCCCAATAAATTAAACCAACCCAAAGCCAGGGCCAATGGGTGTAGGTGCGGTGTTTAAGGAGCGAACCGGTTCGTACCCCTTTGCGGTAATAGGGAATTTCCAGCCAGTCGGGTAAAGAAGTAGAAAATGCTGCCACGAGAGCGCTTGCCGTTTGTAAAAACACGTCCAACCCTGCTGTTTTTGCAATAGCCGCAGCGATAAATGCGGCGCCAAGGCCGGTAAGCCTATGCCCTTTACCAGTCATTAAAAAAACATCCAACCAACTTAATGATGCCTGCACGTTATACAGGCACAGTAATAATTAATTATTAATATGTTAATGGTAATATATATTACTTAAATTAATTGTGATTCCAGCATTTTTGTTTTTTA
>JAAYHN010000283.1 GCA_012735395.1 Alcaligenaceae bacterium
CAGAAAAATGGGATGCCATTATGGCGCAATTGCCCACCTATCTTGATAACGACGGGCTGGCCAAATATTTCCCGACCCAGAACCTGCATGGTGATGTGGTGCTGACCGCTTACCTGCTTGCCATGGCGGATGAGGCCCGTAAACTGGGTATCGTTAACGGTATTCCCGATGCTTACCAGCAGCAAATGCTTGAAGGTTTAAGTAAATATGTAACGGGTAAACTCAGGCGCAATACCTGGGCTCCCATTAATGATAATGTAGAGCGTCGCCTGCTGGTGCTTGAAGCCCTGTCACGGCATGGCCGGGTCACACCTTCCCTGCTCAGCTCGGTCAAACTGGACAGCCAGAACTGGTCTACCGCTGCCCTGATAGACTGGATGAACATTTTGCGACGGGTAAAGGGCCTGCCCAATCAGGAACAGACTTTAAGCCGTATCCGTGAAGCCATTATTGCCCGTATGGACCGTCAGGGTACGGCCATGGTGTTTGCCGATACCACCCGCAACTCTTCGTGGTGGCTCATGCTGAATCATGAAGCCAATATGGCCAGGCTGTTGCTGTCAGTGATTAATGACAAAGCCTGGGAAAAAGACATCCCCCATATGCTGCAGGGTTTGTTGCAAATGCAGAAAGAAGGGGCGTGGTCAACCACCACAGCCAACTTGTGGGGTACTTTAGCGGTGCATCAATTTACCCGCAAGTTTGAAAAAGTACCGGCCAAGGGCAGCGTGCAAATGACGCTGGCGCCCCAGTCGGGCGAAGCGCAGGTATGGGAAAACCTGAATCTTGAACAAAAAGTTTTCTCGCCATGGGCCGGTTCCGGTGCTGAAACCCTGTCGCTGCAAATGCAGGGGCAGGGCAGGGTTTGGGCAACGGTGAATGCGCTGGCGGCAGTACCGCTTACCCAGCCTGCTTATGCCGGTTATGTACTTGAAAAAACCGTAACGCCAGTCTCCCAGGCAGTGCCAGGCAGCTGGACGCAGGGTGATATTTACCGGGTCAGGCTGCTGGTCAAGGCTAAATCCGCCATGAACTGGGTGGTTATTTCCGATCCGGTACCGGCTGGTGCCACTATCCTGGGAAGTGGTCTTGGACGTGACTCCATGATTGCCACCCAAGGAGAGGAAAACAGTTATTGGCGAGGCCCCGGCTTTGTTGAAAGACACCCCGATACCTATCAGGCCTATTATGAATATATGCCTGCTGGTGAGTCGGTCATGGAGTATACGGTGCGCCTGAATACGCCCGGGCAATTCGTGCAGCCGCCAAGCCGGGTCCAGGCCATGTATGCACCGCATGTCTATGGTGAGTTGCCCAATACCGCCCTGTTCGAGGTCAAGGGGCAATAAACATGGGCGTTGTGAGGGGCAGCCGCTGGCTGCGCAGGATGGGGCAGGGATTCATTATCCTTTTGGGGGGCATGGCCGCACTTTTCCTGCTCATGCAATTCCTGGTGGCCCGTCAGCAAACCCCTTCTTTTGAGCAGGTCAGGTCTGCCTACCGTTCCTCTTATGTCAATATCCTTGACAGGAACGGGCAACGGTTGCAACAGTTGCGGCTGGATTTTCAGGAACGGCGGGGTGAGTGGACGGCACTGGAAGCGGCTTCGCCCGCCTTGCAGGACGCTTTGCTGGCTTCGGAAGACCGCCGTTTTTACAATCATCATGGGGTGGATGGCCTGGCGTTGCTGGGGGCGCTAGCCAAACGGCTGTCGTCGGGTTATAGCGGTGGCGCCTCCACCATTACCATGCAACTGGTGGGGATGCTTGATGAGCAGCTGCACCGGCAAAAACGCAGCCGCAGTTATCGCCAGAAAATAAAGCAGATCATTATGGCCCAGGCACTGGAACGGCACTGGAGC
>JAAYHN010000284.1 GCA_012735395.1 Alcaligenaceae bacterium
ATCGGCAAATGGCTCATCGTACATGCCTGGCAAGGCCTGCACCATGGCCAGGCCATCATTGGCACTGACATACAATTCGGTATGGTCGGTACCCAAATGCTGCGCAATTGCTTTTGCATATTCGGCTTCATTATATTTTTTTTCGTGAAAACCGATTGAAAACGTTTTAACAGGCCGGGCGCTTTGCTGCTGCATCAGGGCAACAATCAGGGAAGAATCCGTACCCCCTGACAGGAAAGCCCCCAGGGATACATCGGATATTAATTGGGACTTAATGGATGTTGACAGCACGCTGGCCAGCGCATTGATACAGCTGTCATCGGAATCATAGTTAACCTTGCCCGCCTGCCTGGCGGTTTCATAGGCAGACCAGTAAGTGACAGGCTCGGGTGAGCGGCCCCGTTGCCAATCCGCTTCGCCCAGGCACAAATAACTACCTGCCGGCAGCTTGAAAACATTCTGAAAAATACTGTAAGGCGCGGGAATATAATTGTGCCGCAACAGCAAGGTGATGGCATCACGATTAAGCTGTTTTTCAAAACCCGGTATGCACATAAGCGCTTTTAACTCGGAGGCAAAAACCAGCCCTTGCCCGGTAAACCCGTAGTACAGGGGCTTCTCACCAAAACGGTCGCGGGCCAGTGTCAGTTTTTTTTCATGCTCATCCCAGACTGCAATGGCAAACATGCCAATGGCCGCCTTCAGGGTTTGTTCAATACCCCAGGCACAAAAACATGCCAGCAGGGTTTCGGTATCTGAATGTCCGCGCCATACCGGTGCCTGGCCATTTTTTTCAAGCTGATGGCGCAACTCGGGGTGATTATAGATTTCACCATTAAAAACCAGCATGAAGCGTTGATCAACGGATGCCATCGGCTGGTGTCCCTGCGCGGACAGGTCCTGGATAGCCAACCGGACATGGCCAAAGCCAATCTGGCCAGACTGGCTTAACCAGACCCCCTGACTGTCAGGCCCCCGATAGGCTATTTGCCGGCAACTTTCACGAAGAATACCTTCTTTATGCCCAAATGTACCCGCCAAACCCGTAATTCCACACATGCCCTACCCCGCTTGCCCGTCTTTTTTCCTGGCCAGAATTTCATCAAATACTTCCTGCCACAGGCCTGAAATCCGGCGCATGGAAAAGCGGTCCCGTACATCAACCGCCCGTTTGCCCAATTCACACCGCAATGTCTCATTAAACATCAAAGTTGATAAATGTGCAGCCAATGCTTCATCATCTTCTGCTGGCTGAACCAGGATACCATCCAGATCTGGCCGGATAACTTCCCGTGGCCCAGTATCACAGTCAAATGCGATACTGGGCACGCCACAGGCCATTGCCTCAAGCAGGCTATTGGACAAACCTTCGGTTCTTGAACTTAATACATAAATATCGGCAGACTCATACCAGCTGCGTATATTACCGGCACGACCCGGCATGAGTATGCGCTTTTCAAGCGCGGCACTGTCTATCTGCTGCTGCAATTGCGCCCGTTTATCACCTTCACCCAGAATAAGCAGATCCCAGTCGGGATGAAGATGCGCGATAGAAGCAAAAGCCTTAATAAGCAAGTCAAGACCTTTATCATGATGCAGGCGTCCAACAGCCAGCAAACGTTTACGGTCTGGTTCTTTGTGGCTGTCTATAAGAGGTTCTTTATTATCTAATGGCCAATGTACCGCATTGGGAATAACGGCGATATCGGAACCTGGCACCTGTTTTTCCAGCCAGCTTTCAGTACCATGCGTAAGCGCAATCACTTTGGCTGCTTTGGGATAGGTATAACGACGCAATTTCTGCCAAAGGGAAGAAAGCGTTTGGGAAGGCGGGTGTGTATGTTCGGTTGCGATAACTTTGCAATAAGATATCCCTCTTGCCGCCAACACAGCCAGGATTGAAGAGGTGGTCATGAAACCAATCACAATATCGGGGCGATGTCTTTTGATTTCCTTGCGCAACGCCCTCAGCCGTCGGATATTGGCCCACACCCCTTTGCAGTCTGCTGTCTTCAGGGAGATACGGACAACCTCTTTCCTGAGTTCATAGGCATCATTGGAAGCGTCAGCCTGGGTGACCACTATCACCTCATGCCCGCAAACGATCCAGCGGGCAGACAAATCGGCAGCAACCCGTTCTGCCCCGCCTCCGTGCAGGGAGTGAATAAACAACATGATTCGCAAAGGAGCGGGTTTCGTTGAGGATTCGAAAGGCATATTTAATTAAGGGCAGAAGAGTGATTTGCCACAGCCGGTTTCAGCGCAACAAAAAAATAACATAAAAAAGACAACAAATACATCATGCCTGTTGCCAGCATAATTCCTTCTGGCCCCATCACTGGAGCCAATATATAGTTCATGACTGCCTTTAATGCAAAATTACAGATCGCAATAATTGCCATCAGTTTATAACGATTCTGGCTTGCCATTAATTGCACGAGAATCAATACACCAAAATAAAAGGGCAGCTGCAAAAGCCCCCAACGCAATACAGAAGCGACCGCCTGTGTATCCTGGGCCGTAAAGGCCCCGTTTTCAAACAACAGCCTTACCATCCAGGGCGCAAGCAACCAGCCCAGCAACACCGCAACCGTACCAAGCAACAGCATCAGGCCCGACCATTTCAGTGCCATGGCCCTGGCCTGGACCGCATTTCCTTTGCTTTGGATGTCAGCCAGTACGGGCAAAGCGGCCCTTCCAACGGAGGCGGCCCCTATCCCGATAACAAGGGAGAGCAAACGGGTGGCATAACCCAATGTTGCATTGGCATTGTCACCCAGCTTTGCCGCTGCCATCTGATCCAGTGGCCCGACAAAACTCATGGCAATCTGCCCCAGCAGCATAATGCCTGCGGCATTAAGCAGCATTGGCCATTGTGGTGAACGCAAGCCAGGCCGGGGCCAGCCCCAATCTCCGCCATCCGCCTTGCCCGCCAGAATAAACAACCAGGCAGCCTGGATTACATAGCCAATAAGGCTGCCCCATAACAGGGGATAAACACTGGTGTTATCTGGCGTGACAAGGATAGCCAGCAAAATCAGCAAGGCGGGCGTACTGTCCAGCAAATTATTGATATGCCGTTCATGGGAACGCAAGCGTGCGGTACATACCCCAATAATAAGCGTTAGCAATACTGCCGGCGCAAAAGCCCAAACCAGCTGTTCACTTGCCTGCCTGGCATGTTCATTTAAATTACCGCCGGTGTAAGACAGGATATGGGGCCAAAAAAACCAGGTTGCCAGGGAAAGCAGCACCCCCGATAGCAGGACCCAGCCCTGCATTTCACTGATAAACAAATGACGGGCCTGCCGGCCTGCGTACTTGGCTTTCACCAGTACCGGTATCAAGACAATGGAAAATGAACCGACAATTGTCAGGGGCAGCCAGTTCGCCATTGTCATGGTGAATTGGTAGGCATCTACAATATCACTGACCCCATAACGGTGGGCAACCGCGATTTCCTTGAGCGCGCCCGCCATTTTCCCGATCAGCAGAAAAAACGCAACGCGCATGGCCCCTTGGGCTATGCGCATATGATCTGGATGCAAACGGTTGAATTTTAAGCGCAAGCGTTTCAAGGACTATCGCAAAAACTGGATATACCAGGGCATGGCCGCTTCAATACCCTGCAAAATGGTATGACTTGGCTGATAGCCCAATTGTGTTTGTGCCTTAGCGATATCAGCCTGTGAATGACGCACGTCTCCCTGACGGAAATCCCGGTAAACCGGTTGCTTGTCATATTGGACACCATTACTGCCCAATGTTGCCGCCAGATGGGCAAACAGCTCATTCAGGGTAGTACGGGCATTAACGGCCACGTTATATACCTGAAAGTCTTTCTCGGGCATATTCACGGCAGCCAGCAGGTTAGCCTGCACCGCATTTTCAACGAAGCAGAAATCACGGCTGGTTTCACCATCACCGTTCACCAGCACATCTTCATTTTTAATCATGGCTGATGTCCATTTCGGAATGACCGCCGCATACGCGCCATCCGGATCCTGCCGCTTGCCAAACACATTGAAATAACGCAGGCCGATAGAGCTGAACCCATAAGAACGGGCAAACACGCTCGCATACAGCTCGTTCACATATTTGGTTACCGCATAGGGAGACAGCGGGTTACCGATTTTGTCTTCTACTTTTGGCAGATCGGGGTGGTCACCGTAAGTGGAGCTGGACGCCGCAAAAACAAAGCCTCCCGCCCCGGCATCACGTGCCGCCACCAGCATATTCAAAAAGCCGTTAATATTCACATCATTGGAAGTAATGGGGTCATTGATGGAACGGGGCACAGAACCCAGGGCAGCCTGGTGCAACACGTAATCAACCCCTTCAGTGGCTTGTTTACATGTGTCCAGATCACGGATATCACCCTTGATAAAATTGAAATTGGCCCATTGTTCTGCCGACACCTGCCCCTGGACCTCATCCAGATTGTGCTGGTAGCCTGTAGCAAAATTATCCAGCCCAACTACTTTCTGATTCAGCAACAAAAGGGTTTCCAGCAAATTGGAACCGATAAAACCGGCACAACCCGTAATTAACCATGTACGGGGCGTGGCCAACAACTCTGTTTTCAATGCATTAAATGCCTGACTCATTATTTACTTTCCTGCTAAAACAATTTAAAGGCGAATATCCACTTCTTCGGCAGTCAACACATACTTCAAGTCATACAGTACATGTTCAGGCTTGCCCAATGCACGAATGGCCCGGGCACCCATCTCAACAAACTGCTGGTGTGACACTGCCAGTACAATCGCGTCATAGGTACCTGGCGCCACTTCTTTTACCGGCGTAATGCCGTATTCATGCTGCGCTTCTTTGGCATCCACCCAGGGGTCGTAGACATCGACATCCATGCTGTATTCATCAAGTTCTTTAATAATATCCACCACCCGGGTATTGCGCAGGTCGGGGCAGTTTTCCTTGAAGGTTAAACCCATAACCAGCACCTTGGCACCCTGTACCTGAATGCATTTTTTCGTCATGGTTTTAACCAATTGGGCCACGACATAGGTGCCCATGGAGTCATTTAAACGACGGCCTGCCAGAATGATTTCCGGGTGATAGCCAATGGATTGCGCCTTATGGGTTAAATAGTACGGGTCCACGCCAATGCAGTGGCCGCCCACCAGACCCGGACGAAACGGCAGGAAATTCCACTTGGTGCCGGCCGCTTCCAGCACGGCCTGGGTGTCTATGCCCATTTTATTGAAAATCAGGGCCAGCTCGTTGATGAGGGCAATATTGACGTCACGCTGGGTGTTTTCAATGACCTTGGCGGCTTCGGCTACGCGGATGCTGGAAGCCTTGTGGGTACCGGCCACAATAATTTCGCGGTACAGGGCATCCACCACTTCGGCAATCTCAGGCGTGGAGCCGGAGGTGACTTTTTTAATGGTGGAAACGCGGTGCGCCTTGTCACCGGGGTTGATACGCTCGGGGCTGTAACCGGCAAAAAAATCCACGTTGTATTTCAAGCCGGAGAACTTTTCCAGTACCGGCACGCAGTCTTCTTCGGTGGCACCGGGGTAGACCGTGGATTCATAAATAACAATGTCACCCTTTTTCAGGATCTTGCCGATGGTTTCACTGGCCTTGACCAGCGGGGTTAAATCGGGCCGTTTGTATTCATCAATTGGCGTGGGCACCGTCACAATGAAGGTATTGGCCTTGGCCAGATCGGCCGGGTTTGAACTGAAGCTCAGGTGTTTGGCCTGGGCCAGCTCTTCATCGCTGACTTCCAGTGTGTAGTCGGTGCCCGACTGCAACTCGGCAATGCGTTTCTGGTTGATATCAAAGCCCAGTACCGGACGCTTTTTGCCAAATTCTACGGCCAAAGGCAAACCTACATAGCCTAAGCCGATCAGGGCCACTTTAATATCTTCAACTTGCACGAATTTCTCCCAAAGGAATATCTGAATAATTTACTTAACTGTTGATTGTAACAAGCAGGGCAATCCAAGAAAGTAAGAAAAGCCTAATCCTGTTGCAAATTCTTAGCGCTTTTTTACCGTTTACGCGATACCGATGGCAAAAGCAGCCAGCGAGGGCAACGCCATGCAACAAGACGGGAATACAACCAGATATAAACCAGCGAAAACACCAGCATACTGATGCAAAGATAAAATGCATTATCCCAAAATATGGTTGCCGGAATCAGTCCGATTAATGTTAATACCCATAAGTATGGAGAGGTAAGCGCATTGCACAGCGTGGGTACGGCCTCCCGGCCGCTACGACTGAACGTAACCCGCACCAGGCGACGGAAAATAAGCTGGTGCAAATGCAGGGCATCTGGCTGGTCAACCGGCACCCCTCTTTTGAAACGACGGCGCCATATTGAAAACATGGTTTCAAAAACCGGGTAAAACAGCACGGCCAACGCATAAAACGGTGAAACGGACGGATTGCGGATAACCAGCAACACACAGAGCTCAGCCAGCATAAAGCCAATAAAATAGGCTCCGCCATCACCTAAAAAAACACGCCCGAAAGGAAAATTCCAGACAAAGAAGCCGACAATGGACGACGCCATGGCCAAGGCAATGGCAAAAATAGCCATATCATTAACCTGATAGGCCACCAGCGCAATGGAAGCCGCCATTAACATGGCCACCATACCGGCAAGACCGTTCATGCCATCAACAATATTAAGCGCATGAGTACAGCCCCCTACCGCAATCATGGTAAACAGCAGGGAAACAGGCCAGTAAGCCAGAATCAGGTCTATATATGCAAACCCCACCCGACTGACACCCCCAAAGAACCACCAGGCGATCGCCGCTGAAGCAAACGCAGCCAGCAAGCGCTTGCCAGAACCGATATCTTTGGTGATGTCTTCAAGAATACCTGCCACAAAAACCGGCATTGATGCCACAAACAGGGCCGGCCACAACCAATTGAGCGTGGTGTTATCGGGCCTGCCAAGCACCAGCAAACCAGCCAGCGTCCCGGCAAAAACCGCCAGGCCACCTATTCGTGGTGTAGAGCGTTTATGGGAAGCCTGTGGCTTATTCAGGTCGTAATCGCCTGTATAGGCACCATGCCACCGCTCTGAAGCAACGATAAGGCCACCAACCATAAATGCCACAATACTGATATATAAATATTGCCAAGTAAAAGTCAAAATAAACCCAAGGCGCAAAAAAACCATTTAATTCCAATCAAGCGACAAAAAACCCGCTTTAATTGGGAGAAGAACCAATTCCGGCATAATACATGAAATTATAGAAATCCCTTATTTATTTTTCATGCCAAATAGGTTACTAATTATTGTATAGCGTACAGGCAAAAAAAATGCCCAAAATCTTGCGATCTTGGGCAAAATCCACCAAAGGAGGAGGGTGGAGGAGACAACCTTGGCATGACGGCTTTTAAAGCTTACATTAGAATGTTTTTTTAATTCTTAATGTGTTTCGTCATCCGATGTAGTAACTATAACCGATTTTCTTTGTGCATTGCAAGAAAAATTAGAGGTTAACCCTAATAAATTTAGAAAAAACTATCGTTTCGTTGTAAAAACAACAAAAAACTAAACCCGATAAGCCAAAGTTGTCATGATTTTGGACATGAAACGCATGGCTCCTTTAACCGGTGCCGACAATTCTTCCGCCCCATTTACCTCTGCAGTGGTTCTGTGGCCGATTTCATCATCACGCATTTGCGTTACGATTTTACGGGAACGCTCATCTTGCTGTGGCAGGCTTTCCAGGTGAGAGTCAAGGTGCTGCTCTACCTGTCTTTCGGTTTCGGCCATAAAACCCAGGTTTTTAGGAACACCGGCCACGCTGGCGGCTACCCCAAGGGCAAATGAACCGGCATACCACAATGGGTTCAGCAGGCTGCGATGGCTTTTGAGTTCACCAAGACGTTCATTGCACCAGGAAAGATGATCTACCTCTTCGACGGCGGCATGCAGCAGCACTTCTTTTATTTTTTCATCTTTACACATGAGCGCTTGCCCACGATACAGTGCCTGGGCGCAAACTTCGCCAACGTGGTTAACACGCATTAAGCCCGCCACATGTTTTTTTTCAGTTTCACTTAATTCTGCGTCACTGACGATATCCATTTCACCGGCAGGATTAGGACGGCTTGCCTGGGAAGCACCCGTTAGTACCTCTAGCGCATTATTTATTTCGGTAAATAAGGTATCAAGGCCGGAAGCCTGACGGCGAAATGCGGGTAGCACTGCAGCGGTTTGAATATCCTGAGTCATGTCTGTTCCTGATAATGCTGAATCAAAGGATCATTTTAGCCAAATAAGTATCATTCAGGTTTGATCCAGCGCATGACGTGCGCTTTGTGTTTAAGATTTTTCATAAACAACGAAATCGTATTCAAGCCCGTTTTCTGCTGGCTGCGCTTGTCGACTGCTTTCTTTCCATTCGTTTTTATTCAGTGCCGGGAAAAAAGTATCGCCATCAATATGCGCGTGAATTTCAGTGGCATAAACCTTGTTTGCCACTGCCAGCCCCAGGCGAAATATTTGCTCTCCGCCAATAATGAATATATTTTCAGGGCTGTCTTTACCTGCCGCAGCCACGG
>JAAYHN010000025.1 GCA_012735395.1 Alcaligenaceae bacterium
CAAGACGCTTCAATGCCTGAAGGATATCCCAGCGACCACCATAATTGGCGGCAATCGTTAAAACCATAAAATTATTATTACGGGTTTTATCTTCTGCCTGCCGGATAAGCTGCTGCAGCTTGGGTTCAAAATGAGATAAATCGCCCACAATGCGCAGGCGAATTCCATTTTTGTTTAACTGATTAACTTCGCGCTCAAGTGTTCTAATGAAAAGCTTCATTAATAAAGAAACTTCTTCCATTGGGCGGCGCCAGTTTTCTGAGCTGAAAGCAAATAAAGTCAGGTACTTGACCCCGCTATGGGCACAGTGCTCAACAACTTTACGAACAGCCATGACACCACGTACATGACCTGCGGTACGTGGCAATTTACGCTTGGTTGCCCAGCGGCCATTGCCATCCATAATAATGGCAATATGCCTGGGTATTTCTTGCGTTTCAGGAATACCCAGTGTTGAACTTTGAATCATCGATAATATAAGCTATGAAAAATGCGTTTAAATTATACTTTCATGATTTCAGCTTCTTTTTCTGAAACCATTTTATCAATTTCAGCAACAAACTTATCTGTTATTTTCTGAATATCATCCTGGCCACGACGTTCATCGTCTTCTGAGATGTCTTTATCCTTGACCATTTTCTTGAAGGTATCATTGGCATCACGACGCAGATTACGTATCGCAATTTTAGCATCCTCTCCTTCGTTCCGGACAACTTTGGTCAAGTCACGACGACGCTCTTCAGTAAGTGCAGGCATTGGCACACGGATGCTTTCACCCATGGCAACAGGATTCAGGCCCAAATCAGACTCACGAATGGCTTTTTCAAGCGGGTTTGCCATTTGTTTTTCCCAGGGCTGAACGTTAAGGGTACGGGCATCTATCACGTTTACGGCAGCGACCTGGCTAACGGGAACCATGGAACCGTAATAATCAACCATAACATGATCAAGCAGACCGGCGTGCGCCCGGCCGGTACGGATTTTTGACAAATTGTTTTTTAACGTTTCAAGGGATTTATTCATCCTTGATTCGGCAGATTTTTTTACTTCAGAAGTACTCATTGTATATCCTTTATACGTGAACTAACGTACCTTCATCTTCACCACAGATGGCGTTTTTCAGGGCACCAGGCTTATTGATGGAAAAAACCATAATTGGCAGCTTCTGGTCGCGACACAAGGCAAAAGCCGTTGCATCCATAACTTCAAGCCTGCGTGTAATGGCCTCATCAAAGCTGATACGCGAGTATTTTGTGGCGGTTGGATCTTTGTTGGGGTCGGCAGAATAAATACCATCCACTTTTGTGGCTTTCAATACGATTTCAACGCCCATTTCAGCGCCACGCAAAGCGGCCGCCGTATCTGTCGTGAAAAACGGGTTACCCGTACCGGCAGCAAAAATAACGACTTTCTTTTCTTCAAGATAGCGTAATGCCTTGGGACGAATGTAAGGTTCAACAACCTGGTCGATATTAAGGGCGGATTGCACCCGGGCAATAACACCATGGTTTTTAAGGGCATCTTGCAATGCCAATGCATTCATGACCGTTGCCATCATACCCATGTAGTCGGCTGTGGCCCTGTCCATTCCTTGTGCACCTGGTGCAATTCCACGGAAAATATTGCCGCCACCAATCACAATGGCAAGTTCAACACCCAAGTTTGCAACTTCAGCAATTTCTTCTGTCATGCGTATAATCGTTGATCGATTGATACCGAACGCATCTTCTCCCATTAAAGCCTCACCGGAAAGCTTTAACAGTACACGTTTAAATTTATTGCTACTCATGCCTAGGCATCCTTAAAAAATAACAAGCTATTGTAACAAGTCTGTGGGCTTGCAAATGCGAATTTCAAAAATAATCCCCTTAAAAAAGGGGATTATTTCACTTCAGGCAAAAATTTTAAATTAATTGCCTGATACTGCCGCAGCTACTTCAGAAGCAAAGTCACTGACTTTCTTTTCAATGCCCTCACCTACTACGTACAGCGCAAAGCTTGCAATAGATGCTTTTTTCTCTTTCAGCATTTGCTCGACAGATTGCTTGTCGTTTTTAACAAATGGTTGAGACAGTAATGTAACTTCTTTCAGGAATTTAGCAATAGAGCCTTCTACCATTTTTGTAACGATATCTGCCGGCTTGCCTGATTCTGAAGCTTTTTGCTCGGCCACAGAACGCTCTTTTTCAATTTCCTCAGCTGGTACGCCTTGTGCATCCAGTGCTTTAGGTTTAGTGGCTGCAATGTGCATGGCCAGATCTTTACCTACTTCCTGCTCGCCGTCAAAATCAACTAAAACACCGATACGTCCGCCGTGAACATAGCTGGCCAGCTGATTGGCTGTTTCAATACGGTGAAAGCGGCGGATAGACATGTTTTCGCCGATTTTACCCACCAGGGCTGAACGTGTGGATTCTACGGTGCCTTCACCATAAGGCAGCGCAGATAAAGCTTCTACGTCAGCGGGGTTTTGTTTGGTAACCAATTCAGCCATTTGGTTTACAAAATTGATGAAATCATCATTTTTGGCAACGAAGTCGGTTTCACAGTTAACTTCAACAACCGCACCGGTTTTAAAATCGTCGGCAATGAAAACACCAATCAGGCCTTCAGCGGTAACACGCTCTGCCGCTTTGCTGGCTTTACTACCAAGCTTGACACGCAAAATCTCTTCTGCACGTGCCAAATCACCATCAGCTTCTGTCAGTGCTTTTTTACATTCCATCATGGGCGCATCGGTTTTTTCGCGCAGTTCTTTTACCATCGCAGCAGTAATAGCAGCCATTTTAACTCCAGTATTTTAAAGTCGCCCCGGCTTGGCGGGGCGAATTGAATTTACAAATAGGATTAATCCGGTAAACCAGACCAATCAGCAACATACCCGGTTTTCATGACATTCATGGTCATGTAGAGAATGTTGATGTATTAGTTGTTGTTGTCGTCCTGAACTTCTTCAACGAACTCTTCTTCACCATCGGCAATGGTTTCAACAATGCCATTCAGGCTTTGCTCACGGCCTTCAAGAACGGCATCGGCAAGACCTTTTGCATACAGGGCAATAGCTTTTGCGGAGTCATCGTTACCAGGAATAACGTAATCAATACCATCTGGTGAGTGATTTGTATCAACAACGGCAACAACAGGGATACCCAGTGTACGGGCTTCCTGAATGGCAATTTTGTGATAGCCAACGTCAATAACAAACAGCACGTCTGGCAATGTTGTCATATCTTTGATACCGCCAATGGATTTGTTCAGCTTGTCCATTTCGCGCTCAAACATCAGCGCTTCTTTTTTGCTCATGCGCTCTGTGCTGCCATCAGCAACAGCCGCTTCCATTTCTTTCAGGCGTTTGATAGAAGTTTTGACGGTTTTGAAGTTGGTCATCATGCCACCCAACCAACGGCTGTCTACGTAGGGCATGCCTGCACGCGCGGCTTCGGCAGCCACGATTTCACGGGCGGCACGTTTTGTGCCAACAAACAGGATTTTGCCACCGTTTGCCGCTGTCTGGCGAGCAAATTTCATTGCTTCCAGATAGTTGCCAACTGTTTTCTCGAGGTTGATGATATGGATTTTGTTACGGCTGCCAAAAATGTATTGAGACATTTTCGGGTTCCAGTAACGGGTTTGGTGACCAAAGTGTACGCCAGCTTCCAGCATTTCACGCATTAATGACATAATAAACTCCAAAGGGTTAGTTCCTGTGCATTTTCAGCATTGATTTTTCTATTTTAAATCAACACCCTAGGAAAAAATGCACGCGATTTACTACAAAATAAAATTACAGATAAATGATACAATCCGTATTAGCTTCCTGCTTTTTTCAGGAAAGCCTATAATTCTACTATCTTTTTTATCAATTACTCAAGTAATTATGCCAATTTTAACAAATTCAACTGATATTGCACAAATGCGGGATGCCTGCCAAACCGCCGCTTCCGTACTCGACTACATTACCCCTTTTATTAAAGCAGGTATTACAACCGGTGAAATTGACCGTTTATGCCTTGCCTATATTACAGACGTTCTGCAGGTGGAATCTGCCACTATAGGTTACGCACCACCCGGATACCCTCCCTTTCCCGGCAGTGTTTGCACCTCGGTCAACCATGTCATTTGCCACGGCATTCCCGGTGATAAAAAACTGAAAAACGGAGATATCCTGAATATTGACGTCACTATTATCAAAGATGGCTGGTATGGTGACACAAGCCGTATGTTTTATATTGGCAAACCATCCATTCTTGGCAAACGGCTAACAGAAATCACCTATGATTGCATGTGGCTTGGTATTCAACAGGTTAAACCGGGAGCAACACTGGGTGATATCGGGCATGCAATCCAGCAGCATGCGGAATCCAATGGTTTTTCAGTTGTTCGCGAATATTGCGGGCATGGTGTTGGCAGAAATTTCCATGAAGATCCGCAAATACTTCACTATGGTAAACCCGGTGAAGGCCAGGTACTGGAAAAAGGCATGGTATTTACCATTGAACCCATGATTAATGCCGGCAAACGTGAAACCAAGGTATTGGCCGATCAATGGACGGTTGTTACGCGTGACCACAGCCTGTCTGCACAATGGGAGCATACTGTTATTGTAACCGATGACGGTTATGAAGTATTAACCACCTCTCCGTGCATGCCGGCACCGCCCGCTTTTATTACCGGACAGGCATAAACCGGGCTTTACGGAAAAATCATGAACAATATTGCCAGTAAAGTATTGTCAGTCAAACAACAGCTGAATAATCAGCGGGATCATTTTTTCAGCTTATATAAACAACAGAAAATCAGAACAGATACTTTACTGGCATCATTGCGCAAAACGGTAGACCAGACTTTTAAAAACCTGGTCGAGTCATACCCGCTTCCAAAAGACGCTGCCTTGTGTGCTGTTGGTGGTTATGGGCGCGGAGAGCTATATCCTTTTTCCGATATCGATATTCTGATTCTTCTTAAAAAGGACCCCTCACCAGACGAACAGGCCCAGCTTGAAGCCTTTATTACCGCCTTATGGGATCTGGGGTTGGATATAGGCCACAGTGTACGCACTATAGAACAATGCCTTCATGTTTCCAAAACAGACATTACCATTGAAACCACTCTACTGGAGTTGCGTTTTATTCTGGGCAATCACAAACTGGCCAATGAACTAAGCGGTTTATTCAAGTCTGCCCTGAATCCGCGTGAGTTTTTCCTGGCAAAAAGGCTCGAATGGCAACAGCGTCATGCCCGCTTTAATGAAACGCCCTACTCCCTGGAACCAAACTGCAAGGAATCACCGGGTGCCTTGCGTGATTTGCAATTGATTCACTGGCTTGCCGAAGCTGCCGGTATTGGTACACACTGGCATGATCTGCTGTCATCGGGGTTAATAACCGATGATGAGGTTAGAAAACTCAAGAAAGCCCAGCTTGAATTCAAGCGTTTACGTATTGAGTTGCATTTGCTTGCCAAAAAAAGGGAAGATCGGCTACTGTTTCATACCCAGCCCTTACTCGCCGAAGTATACAAAATAAAAGCCCAGGGCAGTAAACGCCCCAGCGAAGTATTGATGCAGCGGTATTACAATTCGGCACGTATCGTTTATCAATTGACCCAATTCATGATGCAAAATTTTCAGGATTATTTTTTTCCTGTTAAAAATATTGAAATCAGGGATATTGATGAAGATTTCCGCAGCATACAACAACGGCTGGATATAAAGGCTGACGATGCTTTTGAAAGAAAGCCACAATTGCTGCTTAAAACTTTTGTCATTATGCAGCAACATCCAGAGTTAAGTGATATTACGGTACGCACCCAGCGGGCCATCTGGAGCTCACGCCACCGGATTGATGCCCAATTCAGGCGCAATCCGGTTAACCAGCGTCTTTTTTTGCAGTTTTTGCAGGCACCCACTGGCATTGTTCATAATATCCGAAGAATGCACATGCTGAATGTATTACCCATGTATATTCCCGCTTTCAGAAAAGTGATTGGCCAGATGCAACATGATTTATTTCATGTATATACCGTAGACCAGCATACCTTAATGGTTATTCGTAATATCAGGCGCTTTACCATGCCCGAACACGCCCGCGAATATCCCTTGGCCACCCGCCTGATTGCCGACCTTGATAAACATTGGTTGCTGTATATCGCGGCCCTGTTCCATGATATTGCCAAAGGACGCGGAGGTGACCACTCGGAACTGGGTGCTGTCGAAGTAAGAAAATTTGCCAAAGACCACAAGCTTGAAAGCGAAGATGCGCAGCTGCTGGAGTTTTTGGTGGCCAATCACCTGAAAATGTCTACAGTTGCACAGAAGCAGGATCTTTCCGACCCCCAGGTTATCCAGGAGTTTGTAAATCTGGTACAGACAGAACGCCGTTTAACGGCACTTTATCTTTTGACCGTTGCCGATATCAGGGGCACCAGCCCTAAAGTATGGACATCCTGGAAAGGCAAGTTACTTGAAGACTTATATAATGTTACGCTGGCTGCCCTGGGTGGGGCCCAACTGGATAGAAGCAGTATCCTGTCACAAAGAAAAAATGACGCCATGACCTTAATCAGCCTGGCCGGACTGGACACAAATGATCGTGACCGGTTCTGGTCAAAAATGGATGTGGCTTATTTTCTAAGGCATGAAGCACAGGAAATAGCCTGGCATACCCGGCAACTATACAAAGAAGTCGATGCCCGGGAAGTCATTGTAAAAGCCCGTCCAAGTGATAAAAACGAGTGTATTCAAATATTGGTTTACACAAAAGACAAAGAAGACCTGTTTGAAATGATCTGTTCCTATTTTTATGAAAACCAGATCAATATCCTGGATGCGCGTATCCATACCAGTAAAGATGGCTATGCACTGGACAGCTTTGTTGTGGACAGCCCCGCTTTTGGAGATGACTCTCGTTCATATGTGCCCATTATTGAACACGGGCTTTCCCTTAAAATTACGGGAAAAAAACTGGAAGACTCCCGGGCCGTACTTAATCGCAAGAAACGTTTCAGCATGACAGCCGGCGTGAGGCGCTCCCGGACATTTCCCATTGTTCCCAGTGTGGAATTGCAACCCGATGAACTAAGTAAATCATGGCGGCTTCATATTACGGCCACCGATACTCCGGGTATACTATATAGCCTTGCTGCCGCCTTCAGCAGGCACAATATAAACCTTCAAATGGCAAAAGTCATGACGCTGGGTGAACGTGTCGAAGACGTTTTTATCCTGGATGGCAATGTACTTGAAAACCCGCGCACACAATTATTGTTTGAGCGTGACCTACTGGAAACTTTAACAAACCTTACCTACCCGGATACCCGCGTTACATCATGATTTATGAGTATTTTTATTTTACTGGCCGCAGCTTTCTATTTGTAATTGCGACCCTGTTACCCATTGTCAATCCGCCTGGCGTGACGCCCATTTTCTGGACAATGACCAGTGGTGCCAGCAATACAACCCGCAAACTTCTGGCCAAACGAATTGCCATTAACGTATTGGTCATGCTCATTATTGCGGTAGTGGCAGGCAATGTTGTCTTGAGTTTTTTTGGCATTTCACTGCCTATAGTACGTGTTGCCGGTGGTATTCTGGTGGTTGCCAGCGCCTGGCAATTGCTTAATGCCAAAGATAGCGATACCGAACACGCAGAAAAACTGGCCGAGAATTTCACCATGGAAAAGGCAAATAACCGGGCCTTCTTTCCATTGACTTTCCC
>JAAYHN010000026.1 GCA_012735395.1 Alcaligenaceae bacterium
CGAATCGCGTCACGCCGGACCAGTTCCAGTATCTCTTCGCTGATCAGGGCATCGTACAGCACGATATCGGCTTGCTGAATCGCTTGCAGGGCTTTCAGGGTAAGCAGTTCAGGGTCACCTGGGCCGGCCCCCACCAGCGTGACTTCGCCCGTACAGGATACATGACCGTCAAGCTGGCTTTCCAGCTCCAGTTCGGCCTGTGCGGTTTGTCCGGTTTCCACCAGGGAATTAAAACGGCTGGCGAACAGGTTTTCCCAGAAACGGCGTCTTTCGGTGATGCCGGTTAACCGGGCTTTGACTTTTTCCCGCCATTTTCCGGCCAGCTTGGCCAGTTCACCAGTATGGTGTGGAATCAACGCTTCCAGTTTTTCCCGTAACAGGCGAATCAGGACAGGTGAGGTACCCTCACTGGAAATGGCTATTTGTACCGGCGAGCGGTCAATGATTGATGGGACGATAAAAGAGCACAGTGCTTGATCGTCAACCACATTGACCAGCTTATGGCGCTTTTCGGCTTCCGTGGCAATTTGCCGGTTCAATTCGGGGTTGTTGGTGGCGGCAATAACGAGAAATACGTCGTCAAGCTGTTCAGGGATGAAAGTGGCTGAAAGGTGTTTAACCTTGTGTTTCTGTTGCCAGTGTGTAATGGTTTCGGACAGTTCGGGGGCCGCGATGTGTACAAGTGCACCCGCTTTCAGCAGGGCGGCAATTTTACGCTCGGCAACTTGCCCACCGCCCACAACCAGCACGGGACGCTGTTTCAGATTGGCAAAAATCGGGTAATAGGCAGACATCGAACAGATCCGGATAAAAACATTTTATAAGAGATGTTGAATCGTATCCGAAACTGCTAATAGTTAAAAATAACTTTTTATTGCTTGTTTAGAATAAATAGTTATATTGAATGTTGTGGAGGGCGTTACCACGTGGGAATGAGGCCGCTTGCTGTATTATGCTTTGCCGTGTTTCCTTAGAACCACCATATTGTTGCGATGAATGAGTTCTTCATCGGGAATATGGCCCAGAATATGTTCAATCTGCTGGGTGGGCTGGCGCATGATGCGACGGGTGTCAGAGGAAGAGTAATTGATTAAGCCACGGGCGTATTCAGTATTGTTTTCATCTATGCAGGCCACCATATCGCCACGCTTGAAGTCACCACTGACCTGGGTCACGCCTATGGGCAGCAGGCTTTTGCCCTGCAGGGTAAGCGCTTTCAGGGCACCTTCATCAAGCGTGATTTTGCCACGAACCCTTAAGTGATTGGCCATCCACTGTTTGCGGGCCGAACGTACCGCCATGCTGGCACGCAGCTCACTGCCAATGGATTCGCCCTGGCTTAAACGCTCAAGCACATTGGGTTCACGGCCCGAAGTAATGACGGTATGGGCGCCTGTGCTGGCCGCACGTTTGGCCGCCAGTACCTTGGTGGCCATGCCGCCTGTGCCAATATTACTGCCGGCACCACCCGCCATTTCTTCAAGGGTCGGGTCACCGGCGGTGGCCACGGATATTAACTTTGCCTGCGGGTTTTTGCGCGGGTCGCTGTCATACAGCCCGCTTTGGTCGGTAAGAATAATAAGGGCATCGGCCTCTATCAGGTTGGTAACCAGTGCCCCCAGTGTGTCGTTATCACCCAGGCGGATTTCATCGGTGACGACGGTATCATTTTCGTTAACGATAGGGATGACACCCAGCTCCAGCAGCGTAAACAGGGTGGAGCGGGCGTTTAAATAGCGTTCGCGGTCGGCCAGGTCTTCATGGGTTAACAGGATTTGGGCGGCACGGATATTATGCTCGTTGAAAGCGCTTTCATAAGCCTGTACCAGGCCCATTTGCCCAACGGCCGCCGCCGCCTGCAATTCATTCATGGCCTTGGGGCGCGTGCGCCAGTTCAGGCGCGCCATGCCTTCGGCCACGGCACCACTGGATACCAGGATAATTTGCTTGTTCTGTTTCCTGAGCGCAGCAATTTGCGTTGCCCAGTGCCGGATGGCCTGGTTATCCAGACCCTGGCCATCATTGGTAACCAGGGAAGAGCCGACTTTGATAACAATGCGTTCGGCTGAATAAATGGCAGACTGGGCGGCGATACTCATGGTGTTTCTGGAGACAGGATACGAAGCAAAAATAAAGGGTTAATTAAAGGTTTGAGCGTGAGTCATCAAAACGGGGGTCTTCGGGAACGTAGTTCTCTGCCTGTTTGTCCTGTTCCTGGTATTCGCTTGCCTTGACTTTATCAAGATAGTCTTGCAATGCCCAGATCAGTTCCTGGGTACCTTCACCGTTAAGTGCGGAAATCGCGAATACCGGGCCATCCCATTCAAATTCTTTGCAGAAGCGGGCTTTGACATCTTCGGGGTTTTCAAGCACGTCCAGCTTGTTTAACACCAGCCAGCGGGGTTTGTTGTAGAGCTCGGTGTCGTACAGACGCAATTCTTCAACAATGGCTTTGGCATCGGCCACGGCTTTTTCTACCGGATCGGTGTCAGGGTCAAGACTGGAAACATCAACCAGGTGCAGCAGGACGCGGGTACGGGTTAAATGGCGCAGGAACAGGTGTCCCAGGCCGGCACCTTCCGAAGCTCCTTCAATCAGGCCCGGGATATCGGCCACCACAAAACTGCGGGAAGCAGAAGTACGTACCACGCCCAGATTAGGGTGAAGGGTGGTGAAGGGGTAATCGGCTATCTTGGGCTTGGCGTTGGATATTTTGGTAATGAGCGTGGACTTACCGGCATTGGGCATGCCCAACAGCCCGACATCGGCCAGTACCTTGAGTTCCAGGCGCAGTTTGCGTTGCTCGCCTTCCTGGCCATGGGTAAACTGCCTTGGTGCACGGTTTACACTGGATTTAAAGTGAATATTGCCCATGCCGCCCTGGCCACCGGCCGCCAAGGTAACGGATTCGCCATTGCGGTCCAGGTCGAACAGCTGTTCGCCGGTGTCATTGTCGTATACAACCGTACCAACGGGAACCCGTAAGGTAATATCGGGGGCAGCCGCACCGTACTGGGCGGAACCACGGCCGTTTTCACCGTTTTTTGCGCGATGCAGGCGGGCGTAGCGGAAATCAATCAGGGTGTTGATATTGCGATCGGCCACGGCATAAATGCTGCCGCCACGACCACCGTCTCCGCCATCGGGGCCGCCCTTGGGAATAAATTTTTCGCGCCGGAAGCTGGCTGAGCCATTGCCGCCTTTGCCTGCGATAACTTCGATGGTGGCTTCGTCTACGAATTTCATGGGTCGCTTTTTTTACTTATAAAAGGTTATTCTAAATCCAAATTGCAAAAGGTGCATTTAAGACAGGTATAAAATAAAAAATGCCGCTCACTGAGTATAGTGAACGGCATTGTCTGTTTTTGAAATTGTGCTTATTCAGCCGCAATAACAGAAACGGTTTGCTTGTTGAGTGCGCCTTTTACAGAGAACTGTACGCTGCCGTCAACCAGGGCAAACAATGTGTGGTCTTTACCGATACCAACGTTTGTTCCGGGGTGGAAACGTGTACCACGCTGACGAACAATGATGGATCCGGCTGGAATTTCCTGACCGCCGAACACTTTAACGCCAAGACGTTTGGCTTCTGAGTCGCGACCGTTGCGGGTTGAGCCGCCGCCTTTCTTTTGTGCCATGAGTAGCTCCTGCTATAGTAAGGTAAGTCGAAATTAAGCTGTGATAGCTTCGATAACGATTTGAGTGTAATTCTGGCGATGGCCTTGTTGCTTGCGATAGTGCTTGCGACGGCGCATTTTGAAAATTTTCACTTTATCGTGACGACCCTGTGCAAGAACCTTTGCTTTCACCACAGCACCAGCGACTAAAGGAG
>JAAYHN010000285.1 GCA_012735395.1 Alcaligenaceae bacterium
CTGTATAAATAAACAGTATATTATCATGAACACACTTACCAATCCCATACCAATTTGGCCCGGCTCATTGCCTGTACAAGAAATCAGCTGCAAAACACCGGCCGGTTTTCCCTCGCCCGCCCAAGCCCTCGCCGTGAACCGGATTGATCTTAACGATATTTTAATCCTGCGTCACGTATCTACCTTATACAAAAAAACAAAGTTGATTAACTTTCAACTTAACCCTTACCCATCAAGCAATAATGTCATCACAAAAACATAACTACAATAAAGTTTGATTTTCACATTTAATGTAGTTACAATAAATAAAATCAGGAAGCAGTATGAGAATCCAGTTTGATCCAGCAAAAAACGAATCAAACTACACTAAACACGGTGTATTTCTTACCGTTGCTGAAAAATTCGAATGGGATACTGCCCTATGTGCAAGCGATGATCGAATTGATTACAAGGAAACACGAATATCCTGCATAGGCTATATCGGCCAGCGCCTGTATGTAATTGTCTATACTGAAAGGGGTACTTCCCTGCGTGTGATTAGCCTAAGGAAAGCCAACCTGCGTGAGGTAAAACGTTATGCCGAAACTTAAACCCGGAACCATTCTTCCTGGCCCCAAAGAAGATGCCGCCATAACCAAAGCCGCCATGGCTGACCCAGACACTTTTCATCCTACCGACGAGAACCTGAAACGTTTCGGGCGTATTGCTATGCGGGGTCGCCCAATGGGTAGCGGCCATAAAACCCAAATTACCATACGTTTTGACAATGACATCATTACGGCCTTCAAAAAAACAGGTACGGGTTGGCAAACAAGAATGAACGATGCGCTTAAAGAATGGCTGAAACATCACAAACCATCCAAACTTTAATTTTTTAGCTGTTTTCCTGAAGCAGTGGCTTTCCTGAAAAACAGCCCATCTGCCACACATAAATATCCACCCCTGTTACTGCTTTTTCAGCAGAAAAATGTTATAAATATACTGTATAAATAAACAGCATATTATCATGAACACACTTGCCAATCCCGTACCAATCTGGCCCGGCTCATTGCCTATACAAGAAATCAGCTGCAAAACACCGGCCGACTTTCCCTCGCCCGCCCAAGATCTGGCCGTGAACCGGATTGATCTTAACGATATTTTAATCCAGCATCCTGAAGCCACTTATTTCATGCAGGTAAAAGGTAATAGCATGACCGGTGCCGGCATCGACGACGGTGATCGACTCATTGTAGACCGCGCCATTACGCCACGTCATAACCATATCGTGATTGCGGAAATTGACGGCGAAGTTACCGTGAAACGGCTTTATGCCAAAAACGGTTTGTTAAAACTAAAGGCTGAAAACGCCACTTATCCGGATCTCGTTCCCAGCCCTGGCCAGCAGTGGTCTGTCTGGGGGGTAGTCACTTATATTATCAAGGCCACCCCATGACGGCCTTTGCCTTGATAGACGGCAACTGTTTTTACTGTTCCTGCGAACGGGTTTTTATGCCTTCTTTAAAGGGCAAGCCACTGGTGGTACTGTCCAATAACGATGGTTGTGCCATTTCACGCACCGACGAAGCCAAGGCGCTTGGCATTCCCATGGCGGCCCCCTGGTTCATGATAAAACATCTGGAATCACGGGGGCTGGTGGCACTGTCAGCCAATTTCCCCCTGTATGGCGACATGAGCGACCGCATGATGCGGGTGATCGGGCGTTTTTCACCTGCCCAGGAAGTGTATTCCATTGATGAATCTTTCCTTGATTTATCCGGATTAACATCCAATTTAACTGAATATGGCCAACGGATCCGGCACGAAGTGTTAAGAGATGTAGGCATTCCCACCTGTGTGGGCATCGGTGCCACCAAAACACTGGCCAAGCTGGCCAATCATATGGCCAAAGAACAGACATACTGGAACGGGGTGTGCGATTTAACCACCTTGAACCGGCAGGAGCTGGCCCGGGCCATGCGCCATATCCAAGTAAAAGAGGTTTGGGGGGTAGGCAAAAAAATAAACAAACGGCTCAAAGAGATGCAAATTTTGACCGCACTGGATCTGGCCAGACTGGATCCGGAAACCGCGCGCCAGAAATTCAGCATTGTGCTGGCAAAAACCATTCAGGAACTGCGGGGCATACCCAGAATTGAATTCGAGGCCAACCCGGAACCGAAGAAGCAAATTATTTCTTCCCGCTCATTTGGCATGCCTGTTACTGGCATCCAGCAGCTGGCCGATGCCATTTCAGAATTTACCGCCATTGCCTGCAAAAAACTGCGCAGGCAATATTCCATTGCCGGTGGTATCTCTGTTTATATTAGAACCAGCTCATTCCGGCCTGGCAGGCAATATAGTGGCAATCACTTGGTGTATCTGGACACCCCCTCTGCTGATACCATCGCCCTTACGCAGGCGGCCTTATCCGCCTTACATAAAATATTCCGGCCTGGCTGCAATTATGCCAAGGCGGGTGTCATGCTGGTGGATATTGAAGCGGCCACAGCCGTGCAACAGGCACTTTTTCCGGCCGGGCCTGAAGAAGAAAAACGGAATACGCTCATGAACACGCTGGATTTAATCAACCACCAGTTTGGCAAAAACAC
>JAAYHN010000286.1 GCA_012735395.1 Alcaligenaceae bacterium
AACCAGTGTCAAGGGCAGGGTAAAACTCAGGAAAGTGGCAAAATCAAATTCGGGCGCAATGAACACCGGTCTTGCCAGTTCCATTGACAGGCCGGCAAGCCCGGTTTGGCCCATTAAAAATGCAATCGTAAAACCGGTAATGGCCACAAGGACAATGTTGTATCTGGGGAGATAGCGCCTTGACAAGAGATAGACCAGTATCATTGCGCAACCTAAAAGCGGGGATACAGTGCTTGCTTCAAATGCACGTAAACCGAACTGCAGCAAAATGCCAGCGATCATGCCGGCGGCAATGCCTTGGGGTATCATCCGGACGGCTTTGTCGAAGTAGCCTGTAATGCCAATAATAAACAACAGGAAGGCCGAACTTAAATAGGCGCCAACCACTTGCCCCATACTAATTTCCGGAAAAAGCGTAATCAGCAAGACAGTGCCCGGGGCTGACCATGCCGTTACCACAGGGATTTTCAGCCACATGCTAAGAAAAATGCCTGAAATGCCTGCTCCGATGGAGATTCCCCATACCCAGGAAATCATCATTTCATGGCTGATGTTTCCCATGGATGCCGCCTGGAAAAAAATCACCAACGGCCCTGCGTATGAAATAAGTACGGCCAGGAACCCCGCAATAACAGCGGATATGGGCCAATCATATATTTTAAGATTCAAGGGTATACCTCCCGAATATGCGTGTCGGGTTATGTTCCGGTTTTTATCTGTCTAGCCCATGCCCAAATCACCGCCACCCACGGGTAAAACAGTACCGGTGATATAGCTGGCTTCGTCTGATGCCAGAAAAAGAATGGCATTGACCTGTTCCTGGATAGTGCCGTAGCGTTGCATCAGGCTGCTTGCCACGGTTTGGTCAATAATGGCCTGATACCAGCTGGTTTCCTGTTCGGATAAAGGCTTGGGGTTGCGCGGGATTTTACGTGCTGGGGCTTCCGTGCCACCGGTGGCAATGGCATTGATACGGATGTTATTGTGCGCATGTTCCATTGCCAGGCTCATGGTCATGGCATTTACCCCGCCTTTGGAAGCGGCGTAAGGGATGCGGTGGATGCTGCGGGTGGCAATGGAAGAAATATTGACAATTACGCCGCTTTGCTGCTTTATCATGCTTGGAAGAACGGCCCGGCAACTCCAGAGGGTTGGAAAAAGAGAGCGGTTGACTTCGGCCATGATTTCTTCGGGCGCATATTCCTGGTACGGCTTTGCCCATATGGTGCCCCCGACATTATGAATGGAAATATCAATCCTTCCATATAGTTCAAGGGTTTTTTGTGCAATGCTGTTTGCCCCTTCCCAGGTTTCCAGGTCAGCCAGTATGACCTGTGCTTCGCCATCGTTTTCCTTGATGTTCCGGGCAACATCGTGAACCAGCGGGCTGCGGTCTGCCAGAATAAGTTTGCCACCTTCGCGGGCAATGGCCATGGCCACGCCTTCGCCAATTCCCTGGGCGGCCCCGGTCACAATAATCACTTTGTTTTTGAAACGTGTATTACGACTCATGACATCAGGCCTCGCTTGCCGAAAATTTTTCAAAATAAAAGCTTTGCGGACTGACGCCTTCCTGTTCAAGCCAGTTGCGCACGGCATCCACCATGGCAACCGGGCCGCATAAGTAAATATCAACATTGCCCTGGTGCAGCCATTCCGGTTCTATATGCTGTGTCACATAGCCTTTTCTGGGATGCTGGCTTTCTTCTGCCACAACGCAGGTTGTATAGTTGAACCAGTCGTGATTGGCAGAAAATGCATCCAGTTTTTCCTGGGCCACCAAGTCATAATCATTGGTAACGCCAAATACCAGGTTAATGGGGTAATGGCAGCCGGAAACCGCCAGGCTGTCGAGCATGGACAGGAATGGGGCGATGCCGGTGCCGCCGGCCAGGAACAGGGCAGGGCGGACAACCGGGCGTAAATAGAAGCTGCCGTAAGGTCCGGTAAAGGAAATAGGCTTGCCTGTTTCTGCCTGGGCGGTTAGGTAAGTGCTCATTTTCCCCTGTGGAACATTGCGCACGACAAAACGGCTTTGTTTGTCCATAGGGGCGGAACTGAATGAATATGAGCGGCTGAGGTCTGTGCCGGGGATATTCACGTTGACATATTGTCCGGGTAAATAAATAAGCTTTTCAGGGTCTGGCAGGCTGATGCTAAAGCCGATCGTTGACTCTGAAATCTGCTCGACTGAAGACAGAACGCCCTCGTATGTGGTTACGCCGGTTTTACAGGCTTCGGAAGAGGCATTGATCTTGATGACGCAATCAGAAGTGGGGCGCATCTGGCAGGTCAGTACAAAGCCCTGTCCGGCCTCTTCTTCTGTCAATGCATCTTCAATGTAAAGCTCTGCCGGCATATCATAGCTGCCTGATTCACAATGGCTGCGGCAGGTGCCGCATGCACCGTCCCGGCAGTCAAGCGGAATGTTCAGTTTTTGCCGGTAAGCGGCATCTGCCACGGTTTCGCCGGATTGGCAACTAATGAAGCGGGTTATACCATCCTCAAACTGCAATGCAATAGTATGTTCCACACCGTTTCTCCTTGTTTTTTGTTTATGGTTAACGCTTTTTTATAATGGTTCAGGCCTGCATGTGAATGCAGGCTGCCAGG
>JAAYHN010000287.1 GCA_012735395.1 Alcaligenaceae bacterium
TATATAAGTGACTCTCCGTTATGGACTTCAAGCAAACGGGCCTGTTCAGGTGTCGCTTTCTGACGGCTGCACTCAAGGATGGTACTTTGGGCGCGTTGGGTATTTTCCGGGTCATCGGGCGTGAGGCGCAGGAAGCGGTAACGCACTTGTGCCTCATGGTGGGTGGCAACAAAAGTGCCTTTACCCTGACGCCTGATTAACAGATTTTCAGAGGCCAGTTCATCTATGGCTTTACGTACCGTACCCTGACTGACCTGAAAACGGGCGGCCAGATCAAGCTCACTGGGAATGCTTTCACCCGGTTTCCACTCGCCACCATGCAGGCTTTGCACTAGCAATGCCTTGATCTGTTTATACAAAGGGCTGAATGCAGCACTGCCAATTGCTGCGCCTTTGCTAACTGGAGATGCGGAAGCTGACATATGTTTACAGTAAATATTAATACCTAAATGAAGTTGTAATATTATTTCACAGCCAAGGGTTTCTGTCTATTCTTATATAAGATATAAGTTATAAGACATATTGACGAAAATCATATTTTATTCTAAGCTTAGGCGTATTTTTCAATAAGAGTTTACGTGAGTAATCCGGCTCTGCCACGGGTAGGGGCGCATACTTAGCAGGAACTTTTACATCTTGTTTTCATACATCTTTTCGGAGAAACATCTATGTCCAAGCCAGCCATGCGCGTTGCTGTTACTGGGGCCGCCGGTCAAATCGGTTACGCACTATTATTTCGTATTGCTTCAGGTGAAATGTTAGGTAAAGACCAGCCTGTTATTTTGCAATTACTTGAAATCCCAGACGAAAAAGCACAAAAAGCGCTCAAAGGCGTCATGATGGAACTGGACGATTGTGCATTCCCCCTGCTACAGGAAATGACGGCTCACAGCGACCCAATGACCGCATTCAAAGATGCCGACGTTGCCCTGCTGGTTGGTGCCCGTCCACGCGGCCCCGGCATGGAGCGCAAAGACCTGCTGCAGGTTAACGCACAAATCTTCACAGCCCAGGGCAAAGCACTGAATGCGGTTGCAAGCCGCGACGTTAAAGTGCTGGTTGTAGGCAACCCTGCCAACACCAATGCTTATATTGCTATGAAATCAGCACCCGACCTGCCAGCCAAAAACTTCACCGCCATGCTGCGCCTGGATCACAACCGTGCCCTGACACAACTGGCCCAAAAATCCGGCAGCGCCGTCAAAGACATTGAAAACCTGATTGTTTGGGGCAACCACTCTCCAACCATGTACCCCGACACCCGCTTTGCAACGGTTAACGGCAAAGCCATTGATTCAATCATCAATGATTCTGTCTGGAACAAAGAAACTTTCATTCCTACCGTGGGTAAACGTGGCGCAGCCATTATCGAAGCCCGTGGCCTGTCCTCTGCCGCTTCCGCCGCCAATGCCGCCATCGACCACATCCGTGACTGGGTACTGGGTTCAAACGGCAAATGGGTAACCATGGGTATTCCTTCAGATGGCTCTTATGGCATTCCTGAAGGCATTATCTACGGTGTACCTGTAACCACCGAAAACGGTGAATACAAACGCGTTGAAGGCCTGGAAATTGACCAGTTCTCACGTGAGCGCATGGATTTCACCCTGAACGAGTTGCTTGAAGAACGTGACGGTGTAGCCGACCTGCTCAAGTAATCAACTGTAAAAATAGCCACTGCAAAGTGGCTATTTTTTTAAGCTTTGCATATATATTAAAAATCCGTCATTTAACTTATTTTGCATAAAGACAGTTATAAACAGAACAATCCATATTGTTTTGCACCAGCAAGAAAACAGGAGCAAACACAGCGGCGCCAACGAAGTGGTCTTCGAAATCCAGCAACGCTATAAAATAGGGTAAGTTATATGTCCAGTCATATTTCAAATATTCGCCCCGAGCCCGATCAGGTTCTCGTTGATATTGTCGATTACGTTCTTAACTACAACATTGAAAGCCCGGTCGCCTATGAAACCGCCCGCAACTGTCTGATTGACACCCTGGGTTGTGGCCTTGAAGCCCTGGAATACCCGGCTTGCCGTAAACTGTTGGGTCCAATCGTGCCCGGTACTGTTGTACCCAATGGCGCCAAAGTGCCCGGCACCCAATTCCAGCTGGACCCGGTCCAGGCTGCCTTTAACATTGGCGCCATGATTCGCTGGCTTGACTTCAACGACACCTGGCTTGCCGCCGAATGGGGTCACCCATCCGACAATCTGGGCGGCATCCTGGCCACCGCTGACTGGCTGTCACGCAACGCTGTTGCCGCTGGCAAAGCCCCCCTTACCATGCGCGACGTGCTTACCGGCATGATCAAGGCACATGAAATCCAGGGTTGCATTGCGCTCGAGAATTCTTTCAACAAAGTGGGTCTTGATCACGTTGTACTGGTCAAAGTAGCCTCTACCGCTGTTGTGGCACAAATGCTGGGTCTTGACCGTGAAGAAATCATCAATGCCGTCTCATTGGCCTGGGTCGATGGCCAAAGCCTGCGCACTTACCGTCATGCCCCCAACACAGGCAGCCGTAAATCCTGGGCAGCCGGTGATGCCACCAGCCGTGCCGTACGTCTTGCATTAATGGCCAAAACCGGTGAAATGGGCTATCCATCCGTCTTAAGTGCCAAAACATGGGGCTTCTATGATGTCCTGTTCAAAGGCCAGCCCTTCAAATTCCAGCGCCCATACGGTAGCTACGTGATGGAAAACGTACTGTTCAAGATTTCTTTCCCGGCCGAATTCCACTCGCAAACTGCGGTTGAATGCGCCATGGATATCCACCAACAGTTGAAAGCCACCGGCAAAACCGCCGATGACATCAGGCAAATCACCATTCGCACCCACGAAGCATGCATCCGCATCATCGACAAAAAAGGCCCGCTCAACAACCCGGCCGACCGCGATCACTGCATCCAGTACATGGTGGCCGTACCTATTCTGTTTGGCCGCTTGACCGCTGCCGACTACGAAGATGGCA
>JAAYHN010000027.1 GCA_012735395.1 Alcaligenaceae bacterium
CCACCGGCTTCGGTGCCATGGTTTTTGGCAGCGGCACGCAGCATGGCGGGGCCGCCAATATCAATGTTTTCAATTGCGTCGGCAAAGTTGCAGCCGGGTTTGGCAATGGTTTCACGGAAAGGATACAGATTGACCACCAGTAAATCGATGGGGGCAATATTGTGTTCTTTCATGGTGTTCAAATGCACTTCGTCGTCGCGACGGCCCAGCAGGCCGCCATGGATTTTGGGGTGCAGTGTTTTAACACGGCCATCAAGGATTTCAGGTGAACCGGTGTGCTCGGCAACTTCGGTAACCTCAAGACCGGCATTTTTCAGCAGGGCGGCGGTGCCGCCAGTGGAAAGCAGCTTGATGCCACGTTGCGCAAGGGCCTGGGCAAATTCGACAATACCGGTTTTATCAGAAACCGAAAGTAGGGCGGTAGATAGTTTCATGTTGATTGGATTAAGTGATAAGTAAGAAGTTTTTTACGCAGGGTATTGCGGGTAATGCCAAGCATCTCGGCCGCTCTGGACTGATTGTTATTGGCTTTTTGCATAACCACCTCAAGAAGCGGTTTTTCGACGCAAGTAGTTACCATTTCCCAGAGGTTGCTCGGGTTGCTTTCTCCGAGCTCCTTGAAATACAGCTCTAAATTGGTACGGACACACTCTTGAAGATTTTGTGTATTATTCATGACGTAACGATATTCAGTGGAATTATTTATAGGGTTTTTAGTGGGCCGGGGTTGAAACCGTTAACGGCTCATACCGGCTAACCAGTTGATCGAACCATTGCTCTACGGCTTTGTGTTGATCATGGCTGTTGTCTATCCGGTTCATTTGGTCGCAAAAAGAAGAAGCACCTGGCAAATTGTTGATATACCAGGCGATATGTTTGCGAGCCGAGCGGACACCGGTGTATTCACCATAAAAATCATAGTGATGATGTAAATGCTCAAGCAGAATGGCCTGCATATGGGTATAGTCGGGTTTGGGAAGCAGTTCGCCAGTTTGCAGGAAATGATTGATCTCCCTGAAAATCCAGGGGTTCCCCTGTGCCGCACGACCAATCATGATGGCATCTGCTTTAGTATAGTCTAGTACGTATTTTGCTTTGTGGGGATCGGTAATATCCCCATTGGCAATAAGTGGAATGGAAATATTGGCTTTAACCTCGGCGATGGTGTCGTATTCGGCCTGGCCGGTATACAGGTCGCAGCGGGTACGGCCATGCAGTGTTAAAGCGGCGATGCCCAGGTTTTCGGCAAGGCGGGCAATGCGCAGGGCATTTTTGTTTTCACGGTCCCAGCCGGTTCTGGTTTTTAAGGTCACCGGCACATTATAAGGTGTGCAGGCTTTAACAACGCTGTCAATGATTTGCGCCACCAGGGGTTCG
Source organism: Alcaligenaceae bacterium (assembly GCA_012735395.1). Taxonomy (GTDB): domain Bacteria; phylum Pseudomonadota; class Gammaproteobacteria; order Burkholderiales; family Burkholderiaceae_B; genus Advenella. The sequence continues at coordinate 1,378 of JAAYHN010000027.1, forward strand.
TCGCGTAACAGGGCCGAGCCCGAAGCGACACTGCACACTTTTTTTGCCGGGCAGCCCATATTGATGTCAATAATACGTGCCCCTTTCTGTATATTGAAAACGGCTGCTTCGGCCATCATGGCCGGGTCGGCACCGGCGATCTGGACTGCGATGGGATCAATTTCACCATCATGGTTAAGCCGGCGTGACGTTTTGACGCTGTTCCAGAGTTTTGGATTGCTGGCGGCCATTTCAGACACGGCATAACCCGCCCCCAACCGTTTGCAAAGCTGACGGAAGGGACGATCGGTCACCCCGGCCATGGGGGCGACAAAGACAGGATTGGGAAGATGCCAGTGACCAATATACATGCGTAGATTTTAACCAATCGGGAAGACACTAAGTAAAAACCGGGTGGTTTCCCGTAAAAATTAGTTGCGAAACCCTTGCAATAAATGTCGTGCCAATGGTTGACGCAGGGGCTTGAACAGGTCCATGCCCAGTAGCGCCAGGCCACAGGCATGTTCTACAAGCGGGTTGCCAGTGGTAAAAATACGTGGCATGAAATCAGTCAGCTCACAGGTGAGCATCCGGTCAAATTTGCGATCGTTGGCAAATTTGTTTAAAAAAGGAGTGGCATCCTGGGTGGTATTGGTGATCCAGGGTTTAAGGCAATGAACCAGGGTGGCAACATCACGCAGCCCAAGGTTCAGCCCCTGGCCGGCAACCGGGTGCAGTGTTTGTGCCGCATTGCCGATAGTGGCGATATGGCCGTTAACGGTATTTTTGCTGGCACTTAAGTGCAGCGGGAAAATACTGCGTTTTTCAAGTACGGTAAGGACGCCAAGACGGCTGCCGAAGTGTTCTGTCAGTGTTTTTGAAAAAGCGGCGTCGTCGAGTTCGGCCAGTTCCCGGGCTTTTTCGGGGGAAGTGCACCATACGATTGATTGGGCATCCTTGTAAAGCGGATGGGGCAAGACGGCCAGCGGGCCTTCCCGTGTGAAGCGTTCCCAGGCCCAGCCTTTTTTGGGAAATTGGGCATGGGCAGCCGTAATGAGGGCGTGCTGGTTGTATTCACGGTGAATGTCTTTGGCTTTTTTGCCGTCGCACTGAATGGCGATACGGCAACGGTAGGAATTTTCGCCTTGGGTAACAATGACGGGTGAATTTGTGTTTTCCTGCACGGCACTGGCCAGCGCACCCGACAGAAGGGTAACGGGCAGCTGTTGCAATTTTGCCTGCAGTGTACGGTATAGCTCGGTATAGGCAACCACACTGCCTAATCGGGGCACATTGAAATCAGTGCTGTTAATGAGTGTGCGACCCAGGCGGTTTTTTTGGGAGACATGCACGGTTTCAATATTGGCGCTATGCGCAGGCCAAAGCTGGTGTTTTTCAAGAAAAACCTGGCTGCCGTGGTTCAGGGCCAGAACGCGGGTGTCTTTGCCCGGGTCGTGGTTAACCATATTGCCCTGGAAAAGGGCAATACGTAATGAACCCCGGCTGATGCTTGCAAGGGTACAGGCAAGTGCACACCCGGCCGGACCGGCGCCTAAAACGGCAATATCAAAATCAAATTCTTCCATGATGGCTTATTTTAGCGCCTCTTTTACGGGGAATTACCCGGATTTCAATTTTCTGTAATTTTTGTGATTCGGCAGAA
>JAAYHN010000288.1 GCA_012735395.1 Alcaligenaceae bacterium
AACCGCCTGTCCGAACCTTTTCTTGCCGCACTGGTATGGCTGGAACAATTGTTACGCAACGCTCCCTGGTGGAGCATTATTATCCTTACCATGCTTCTAGCCTATGGCATGAGCCGTCGCATCGCATTCAGCCTGGGCATGGGCGCCATGCTCTTTTTGCTGGGCGCCATGGGGCTATGGGATGCCGGCATGCAAACCCTGTCACTCATGATCATGGCTACCGGGATTTCCATTATTATTGGTATTCCCATGGGTATTTTCATGGCCAAGTTCGACCGTTTCCGCTCGGTCATGCTGCCCGTCCTGGACATCATGCAAACCATGCCCAGTTTTGTTTATCTTATTCCCGTCGTGATGCTGTTTGGCCTGGGTAAAATTCCGGCCATTATTGCCACCGTTATTTATGCCGTGCCACCGGTTATCCGTTTAACCGACCTGGGTATCCGCCTGGTTGATGCCGAAGTGCTTGAGGCTTCCCGTGCTTTCGGGGCTTCCAGCACCCAACAGCTGTTTGGCGTACAAATTCCGTTGGCCCTGCCCAATATCATGGCCGGAATTAACCAAACCACCATGATGGCACTGTCCATGGTAGTTATTGCTTCCATGATTGGCGCCCGTGGCCTGGGTTATGAGGTCTTGCTGGGTATTAACCGTCTTGAAGTGGGCCGTGGCCTGCTGGCCGGCCTGGGTATTGTAATTCTGGCGGTCCTGTTTGACCGAATCACCCAATCTTACGGAAAACGCAAACAAATCAGAGGTGCACGATGAGTAAAATCGAAGTAAAGAATATTTATAAAATCTTCGGCAAGCACCCTGAAAAATGGCTTGATGCCGTTAAGCAGGGCATGAGCAAAGAAGAATTATTGGCCAAAGGCAAACATACCCTGGGCCTGAAAGATATCTCCCTGAATATTGAAGAGGGCAGTATCTACGTCATTATGGGCCTGTCCGGGTCTGGGAAATCAACCCTGATCCGCCACTTCAACCGGCTGATTGAACCCACCGCCGGCCAAATCCTGGTTGACGGTACCGATGTCACTACCCTGGGCAAAAAAGAGCTGGAAAAATTCCGCCAGAAAACCATGAGTATGGTGTTCCAGCGTTTTGGCCTGCTGCCCCATAAAACCACCCTGGAAAATGCCGCCTACGGCCTGAATATCCAGGGTGTTGGCAAAGAAAAAGCACAGGAAAGCGCCCGCTACTGGCTTGAACAAGTCGGTCTGGCCGGCTTTGAAAACCAGTATCCGAACCAGTTGTCAGGTGGTATGCAGCAACGGGTGGGCCTGGCCCGCGCCCTGGCCACCGATGCTGAAATTTTGCTGATGGACGAGGCCTTTTCCGCCCTTGATCCCCTCATTCGCCGGGAAATGCAAAACCAGTTACTGGAACTGCAATCCCGCCTGAATAAAACCATTGTATTCATTACCCATGACCTTGATGAAGCGCTGCGCCTGGGTAACCGGATTGCCATCTTAAAAGACGGTGAGCTGATTCAGGAAGGGACCCCTGAAGATATTTTGCTGTCTCCCAACAATGAATATGTTGAAGCCTTCCTGCATGACGTTAACCGCAGCAAAATCCTGAATGCCGGGCATGCGGTTAATAAAACCCGCTTAACCTTAACTATGCGTACCCGTCCGCTACTCGCACTGGAAAGAATGAAACAGTATGATTACCAATTCGCCCCCGTGCTGGATGGCAATCTCTTTGCCGGTATCCTGAAGCTTGATGATGCCGAACAGGCAGTCAGAAGTGGCCTGCGTGATATTTCCAGTCTGGTCAGGGATATTATCAGTGTGCCAGCCAGTACCGGTCTTGATGAAGTACTTACCCATATGCTGCAATCCGACCAGCCGGTTGCGGTAACCGATGAAAACGACCAGTTTCTGGGCATGATGTCACGTACCAAGGTGGTAGAACTGGTTACCACCGATACGCCCAATAACGACTCACCAAATGAGGGCAAGCAGCCTGCTTCAGAAACCCCTGGGGCCGGACAAAGCGATAGTGGTAACACGGGCGACACGGCTTCGGCAGAAACCACGCCATCTACCGCCACCCCTGAAACCGTGGCAGCCACGGAAGCGGAAACTGATACAGAAAAAACCAACGCAGAACAACCGGCTTCTGAAGAAACCAAAAAACCGGCCGCCTGAAGGCTGATACTCACCCGTCCAAAGACGGACGGGTTTTTCTTCCTCATTCCCTCGCCCTGAACAGACCCCAATAAGTTGAATAGATGCCCAACTTTTTGGGGTCAGTTCACTCCCGTGCAGGAATTCAAAATAATAAAAACCCCCCCACAAAATACCCAAACCCCAGCAATCACATTTTACTAAGCGCTTGCTAAACCTTGCTATACTGTTACAGCAAAAATGCGTTATTTTGCTGAGTCACTTGGCTTTTATAAAAAACCTAGAGTAATACTAATGGACATTCGTAGCCTGCATTTACAAAACCTGGGGCGTTTCCAAAGTTTAACCATTCAGTTTGCCCCTACCCTGGAAACACAGGGTAAGGTAACTGTACTTATTGGTAATAATGGTGCAGGTAAAACCTCAATCCTTAAGGCTTTGGCAACCAATTTAAGCTGGTTTGTAGCACGCATGCGCAGTGAAAAAGGCAACGGAACCTCTTTTCCTGAAATAGTGGTTTCCAATCATGGCGCATCTGCTTTGGCAACCATTGACATCGTTGATGAACAGGAAAACAACTATTCATGGAGTTTAGCCAAAACGCTTCCGGGGAAAAAATCTGTTTTTTCTTCAAATCTTGCAGATGCAAGCCGCTTGGCAAATATTTATCGTGAAAAATTAACCGCTAATGATAATTGCAATTTGCCACTTATTGCGTTTTACCCTGTAGAGCGGGTGGTACTGGACGTACCGCTTAAAATCCGCAGTAAACATAATTTTTTGCAATTAGACGGTTATGATAACTCCCTTACGCAGGGTGTTGATTTTCGTCGTTTTTTTGAGTGGTTCAGAGAGCGGGAAGACAGTGAAAATGAATCAGGTGTTTCTCAGGAAATACTAGATCAACTGCAAGAAAGATTTGGGCAAAATCCGCAATTATGGCAAGAGCTCAAAGAATTGACTGCATCATCCAAAGACAGACAGCTCACTGCGGTACGCACTGCAATAAGCCACTTTATTCCTGAGTTCAGCAATCTTCGTGTGCGCAGAAAACCTCGCTTGCATATGTCTGTTGATAAGAGCGGCGAAACGCTTAACGTATTACAGCTTTCTCAGGGCGAGAAATCGTTAATGGCCTTAGTGGGAGATATTGCACGCCGTTTGGCAATGATGAACCCCAACCTGGAAAACCCTTTAACTGGCGATGGCATCGTGCTAATTGATGAAGTAGATTTACACCTTCATCCTCAATGGCAACGCAATATTATTCAACGTCTAACCACTACTTTCCCCAACTGCCAGTTTGTGCTAACCACACATTCGCCTTTGGTTATTAGTGATAGCAAAAATCTTCTAGTGTACTCACTTGATAATGGTGAATTAAGCAAGCTACCTTCTCAATATGGCCTTGATGCAAATACTGTGTTGCTATCAACGATGGACACACCAAGCCGTAATCCCAAAGTGGATACAGACTTCAATGATTTATTGGATTTAATTCAGAGTAAAAAACTAAAGGAAGCAAAGTTATTACTTGCTAAACTTGAACAAGAACTTGCCCAGGAAAATTCAGCTGAAAATATTGAGTTGCTAAAAGCGCGTTTATTGCTACGTAAACAGGAGTTGCGTAGTGAAAAAAATTAACAAACAAGCAGAACCCACTAGCCTGACCCAATTCAAACGGAGATCTTCAAGCGCAGTATATAGTGATCTTTCAGCGGAACTGCGACAAGATATTCGCAATGCCTGCACCACAGAACAGTTTTATCTTTGTGCTTATTGCTGCAAACAAATAAGCGGTAGCAATAAAGACACCATGAATGAACATGTCCTACCACAAGACGT
>JAAYHN010000289.1 GCA_012735395.1 Alcaligenaceae bacterium
AATAGTCATTCACCAACCCGGTGGCCCCGGCGTTTTGCAGCCGCAAACCATCACCGTCGGCAAACCCGGCCCCAACGAACTGCGTATCCGGCAAACCGCCATTGGCGTGAACTTTCATGATGTTTATGTGCGCTCCGGTCTTTATAAAACCCTGCCGCTACCGGACATTCCCGGCATCGAAGCCGTAGGCATAGTAGAAGAAACCGGCTCACAGGTTACCAACTTCACCGTGGGTGACAGAATTGGCTACATCACCCGCAGCTATGGCGTTTACGCCTCGGAGCGCCTGCTGCCCGCTGACCTTGCCATCCGGCTGCCCGACAGCATTAGCGACGACCTGGCGGCCACCCTTTTGCTAAAAGGCCTGACCGCAGAAATGCTGGTAAAACAGGTGCACCCCGTTAAACCCGGTGAGCGGGTGTTGGTTCATGCCGCTGCCGGTGGCGTGGGGCGTTTGCTATGCCAGTGGGCCAGCCACCTGGGGGCCACCGTAATAGGCACGGTTGGCAATGCCGAAAAAGCCGAACTGGCCCGCCAGGCCGGTTGTGCGCACACTATTTTGTACCGTGAAGAAAATTTTGTGGAACGGATGCAAGACATCACGAATGGCAAAGGCGTAAATGTGGCCTATGACTCGGTGGGTAAAGACACCTTCCAGGGCTCGCTGGACAGCTTGGCCATTTGTGGACACCTGGTTAACTTCGGGCAATCGTCGGGCAGCGTGGCGCCGTTTGAGGTATCTGCCCTGTTTGCCAAATCCAACAGCCTGACACGGCCCAGCGTGTTTCACTACGCCCGGGAAAGACATATGCTGGACAGCATGAGCCACAACCTGTTCAAGGCGCTAGAGCAGGGGGCCATTAAGGCCGAACCGGGCATGGCCTTTGCACTGGCAGATGCCGCCAAGGCACATGAAATGCTGGAATCAAGGGAAAGAACGGGGGCTTTGCTGTTGAAGCCTTGAGTTTAGGTTGGTGTTAATTTTGTTTTCATTGTTGTTTTATTTTGGTTTAATTGTAGTTTAGTTGGTGTTTTTGATATATAATAACTGGGATGAGTTATTTGATTTATAACAATCAAGGGCAACCCCTTCCACCAACAAGGCTAACCAGTATGAAAGAGACCTTCCTTTACGACGCACACGGAGCTCCTGTTTTCGCCATATTACCTTATAAAAGGTATCAGATCTTGCTTGAAGCAGCCAATCAAAGCGCAAATATACCTGACCCAAAAATTACGGAAATAACAGAAATTCCACTTCCGTATGGTGGAACCGCGACTATAAATTTGATTCGTTTGACTGACTTCTTTGAACGCTTATTTAAAAAGGGCATTTCTAGCATACCCATTGACGCCCGAAACGAGGTATTGGATCAACTCCGAAAGCGCTATTTAACGCCTGAAGAGCAAAAATATCCGGGGTTGGATATATTAATTCGTCTTCACTTTTTACCCAAAGACTCTGGTTATAGAAATACCAGGCAAGCAGTCAGGGAAGTAGTGGATTGCCTTGAAAATACAGGGATATTTACCTTAACCAAAGAAGTTTTTCCCAACTCCTATCGTGCTGTTAATGCACTGAAATATTGCCCTGAAGCGGGTGCAAAATACTTGGAAAAACACAATGTCTTTGATGAAAATGGCGAGTCTTTGGTAGAGAAACCAATCCCGCTTAATATATTTTCTCAGCCAGTAGAAGCAGGAGAGGCAAATAACATGATTACCATAACAACTTGTGGCTCACCTAACAGACGTACCACTTTTAGCTATTCAGGCTCCATAGAAGACGGGATTACGCTGCAATTTGCACAACCATTTATGGTTTCGGCAGAAAATTTACTTGCTATACGTAAACATTTTGCCGGGAAAAAAGCCAGATTGGGGGCATCTATGACTGATCCAATTCCTGGGGGGGTAGGTAGTTTTGTGGCAAGTCTTGGGTCTGGCTTAACACCTCGTCATGCTTCTTTTCTAGCCTCGATTATGCAGCATGAACAATACGTTGTTTGTTCATTGGAAGGCAATAGCGTCATAGTTAATTTTAACTAATTGTATATCATTAATGGTTTAAGGTAAATGTCATGGGAGTATTTTCATGTCAGTCGTAAAACCAACTCTGCCTTCACATCACGGTCTAGTTAACAATCATTTTGAGACTTTCACTTCAGCTTATGCGTTTTTGGAGCGCAATAACGGGAAACAGTTTCTTACTACAGGGAATCAAGCTCCTTTTTTTGCCATTCCAGCCATAGCCAAAAAAGGGTTGCATAAAGGGCAACGAGTAATTCGTTATTTTAATTCACAAGGGTCAGAACGAGCCAGGGCTTATGAAGATTGTTGGGGGCATAAAACCAATTGTAATAGAACATATATTGATTGTTATACTAAAGCAATTCAACCCTGATGATGCTAAGTTGCTTGTAACTTAACCAATCTGCATTCCCGTGTTTTGAACTGACCCCAAAAAGTTGGACACCTCTTCAACTTATTGGGGTTTTTCAATGGCAAAATATGATGTGCAGTTCAAAGTCAAATTAGTAAAGGAGTATCTGTCCGGAAATAGT
>JAAYHN010000028.1 GCA_012735395.1 Alcaligenaceae bacterium
CATGGAAGAGGGTTCTACAATTGCCCAGTCGTAGTCATGATCTCGGCCAACTTCACTGACTGGGCTGCTAATCACAATAAATATATGGTTTTTTGCGGGATTTTTAGCTAAAGCATCTTGGATTTCATTGTGTTCAAATAAGGCATTCTCTTTATTGCGGTTTAGGATCCTGTCCAGTTTTGTTTCCAGGGTATTGCGCAAAACAAGCAATTGTCGGGCATGGTAACAGCATAGATGGAAATGGACTGTATCGTTGCTAAGCGTTTGTTCATGAATGGCTTTAACTGTCTGGATAATGTTTCTTGTATGTGCAAACCGTATTAAACCAACACTAAGTTGTTTTTTAGACGATGGGCAGATTTCATGGTGGTGTTCATGCATCTGTTGTGCTGTATGTAACAAGCGTTTTGCCAGTTCGGAATAGTCTATTTCTTTGTCTTTTAAGCTTGTACAGTTATCAACCGGTAATACGCATGCGATTCGACGTATCGGCTCCTGTCGCAGTTTTAGTACTCTTTTTTCTACAAAATCCGTATGGGACAAGGCAAAACGATCGTTATCATCATGTATTTTATGTTGTTGCTGGTGCTCATCAAACCAGCAACAGTCAATACCTCTATTGGGGTATTGATTATGAACGTTCCATATTTCCCTACCTGCTTTATAGGCAGAAAATAAGCCATAAATAAGGTCTGGTGTTAAGGTGGCGGAAGAAAGCAGTATCCGGCTGCCAAACAATCCGCTTAAATAAACCAGTCTGCTAAGGGCAGGCAAATCGTTATTATCAAAGTCATCGGGTTCATCCAGAATCAAATCGGATGAAAGCAGGCGAAGGATGGGATAAATATGTTTGCCACCGCGACTGTTTTCACTGGCGGCCATTAAATGGTCTATCGTGCAGCTAATAATGGGGGTGTAAAGCAATTGCCGTGCTTTAGGGTCAGCAATAACAGTGCCAAACTCATCGGAATCAATACCACTTTCTGAAACATGAACTATTTCCTCAACCAGTTCTCCCATGGATTCGCTGCCATGATCGGCGTATTTGTCTTCGTTTTGTTGCGCCTGTTGGGAAAGATTAAAAAGCTCACGCATGGCGTGACCGCCAACCAGTACGGCTAGACTGCTATCGTCCAGATTCAGCTTTTGTCGTAAAGCTTCACCCGTTTGCAAAGTTAATATACGCAGGCCAAGGGCAATCGTAAAACGTACACCGGTTTTTGGGTGGGCCAAGGCAGCCATAACCCGTGCATTCCCCAGTGTTTTTCCGCAACCGGTAGAAGCCATGCTAACCCCAAAGAAACCGTTTTGATGACTGCTTTCCTGAAGGGATCTTGCCAGGTCGAATGCTTTGTTCTGCCAATTGAAACGGGCAACTGCGGTGCGTTGACTGAATGTTTTATGCTTTTTTATGGTCGGCAATTCTTGGGAAAATTTGGGTAGCAGGCGTGAAAAGCGGGCAGTGAATTGGCCTACCCCCATTAAATGCTCATCCAGTTTTTGTTTGGGCTTGCCCTGGCTATCGGTGTTGGCAATTAGATCAAAGTCCTTATCACCTTGTAAGCGTTTCGGGTCATTGCTTTTTAAACTGGAATAGTTGTGATCTCCCACCATCAAGCTTAAACGTGCCAAATGTAATATAAAAGGATCGCTAATGGTATCTGGTGTTGCCAGTTGCATGAGAGGAGGGTGATTAAGTGCTTTGCCTGCCCAGCGTTTTATGTGTTTTTGCCAGCTGTGGCTGTACATGGCCTGGTTGGAAAATTGCCAGAACGCCTTGCTGTCTTTGCGTTCATCGTTGGATTTTTGGTTTTTAACCCAACCATCAACCGCTTTTAGTTTTTTATAAAAATTACCAGCACTTCGATTGAGTAACTCACCGTTGGCTTGCGCATTAAGTCGGGCTTTATTGTTTGCATAAAATGTCTCAACTGGCATACGGTGATGCGTAACGATTAGCCATGAAACCAATTGGGCAATGGGTGGTAATTTGTCGAAGGACAGGGTGCTATCCGTTTTTTGTTCATCATTGATGAGCTTCTTAATCCAGTCAGGATTGCCTGAAAAATAAACATCCAGTTCGGTAAAACGTTTTAACCACGATTCATCATCAACACAGTCGTGTATCAGTGCCTGAAACAGCCGCAAGGAAATCCATTCATGCCGGTAAGGGTCAGCCTGTAACGGAGCATCAGGTTTAAGTTTTTTGGCAAACCCGAGATTGGCTTTGCCAATGTCATGTAATAACGCAGCGATGGTTGCAACGATTTGAATGGTGGTGCCATGTACCCATTGGTTTTCATCTTCTGCGCGTAGAATATTACGTTGTGTTCTGTTGGTGGGGACTCGACCCTGTTCATTGAATTGATTTTGGTCGCCTACAATCCATAATAATTCAGTCAGGTTTTTGCCATGAGTCCAATAACAGGCAACGGCGGTATTTTTACGTGCGGTTTGTCTTAACAATTTGCGCAGGGTATTCAAACCGGCCTGTGTGATGGGTGTTTGCCACGTACGGTCACCGCAGCGTTCGGCAAACTGGTCCAGAATGCGGCGGGTTTCTTTAAGTGCATTTTTGTGGCATTGACTGACTAAAAGAATATTCATGCTGAATGGGAAGTAAGGGCTAATTGTTTAAGCGTATCAATAATAATATCAAGTGCCTCAAAGCGAGCGAATTGGCTAATGCAGGCCTGTCTGAAATCACTTTCACTATCGCCTTGTTGAGCTGAAATGAAGGCTTGTGGCAAAACCATGGCATCTTTAATAATATCGGCTGCATCAAAAACCAATCCACCACGGCGGGTTTTACCATGAAGGATGGCAAGTCCGTGCGGAAGGCCCAGAACCCAACACCCAGTTGCGCCTAAACCGTACGCCAAATAATTACCATGATCCAGGAATCGGTTGGCGGGATCAATACTGTTGCCCCTGCTGCTTCGGGTAAAGTCACTATCGTTAAGCGTGGCACGATTGGCAAGCGCATACAGCTTCAAGGTTAATCTGGCTTCGGCAGTCAGTAAGGATTGGTGATCGTTGACATTATTAAATTCGTTTGCAGCGTTTTCCAGTAAACCAACAAGCTGCTCGTGTGGATAATTCCATTCAAACTTGGGCCAGAATTTTTGTATCACCAGCAGGCGTTGGGTTTGCAGCTTTTTGGCTGCGGCCAAACGTTTCTCATCATCAAACCAGAATTGGCACCATTTTTGCAAGTATTCGGTTGGGCGATATTCACTTTGTGGGCTAATAAATTCACAGGCTATTTCAGTTTCAGTGCCCGCAAATAAAGGTGTTCCGCCACCACCGCTAAAACCAATCATTACGCCTGCTTTGGCTAGTTCCCGTACCGCTGCCTGGGTGATTGATGTGCCTGTTCCCAATAGAATACATGTCGTATTGGCAATGGGAATATTCCAATATAAAGATTGTGAACCCTGGTCGGTCACATATTCAACCCGTCCACCGTTAACCAAAACACGGCAATGCTCAAGGTAATAAAGGTTTGCGCGTTTTGAATGCAGGACTGTTTTGAGCTCAGATGAAGGAATTTGAGGTGTTTTGCGTTTCATATTACCTGCGCAGTATCTATGGGATGGATAGATCATACGACAGGTAACGCATGTAAGCTAGTGTAAAAACCAACCTTTCACCATACCCCCAAAAACCTCACTCCAAAAACGTCAACTGCTGCGCCCGGTTCGGCGCTTCCCGGCTATATTTGAAAATCAGCGTACCCTCATACCCTTTTCTTCTTCCCGCTTCTACCGTCAGGTACCAGGTCGGAATATGCGCCAGATTCTCCAGGCGGTTTAGCAGTTCCATGATCGTGCCGTTCTGTCGGGCATGAAAAAGGGTGATCTCCTGCTCGGTCCAGGCAATGCCGGGGGCAGACTCGGGTAAAGCCGGATCATACGTTTGCCCTGCATAGCGAATGGCGTAGCCGTCTTTGGTCTTATCACAGGAAGGGTTGGGGCATTCCATGTTGAATACGTCTTCCAGTGCGTTTTTTGATGGCATGATGCTGGGGGTTTTGTTATACCCGGCACGCAGGGTCAGAACCTCATCGCATAAGTCGGCGATGATTTTCGGGTTGGCAATATCCAGGAACTTGGATGTGGCAGTCCAGTGCTTTCCTGTATCAGCCTGTCTGGCTGCATCACGCAGAAGTTGGATCTGTGCCGTGTTCATGAAAAAATGTTCACCCGAGTAAATAAAAACGAATGCGGCATTTTAGACAACTTTAGGGTAGTTGTGGGCAGTTTAGGCACAGACGTACGATTTTCTGAAAAAATACAGCGTAATATGTGCTTGTTTTTGATCTATTCGGTGTTTATTTTAACTGTTTGGTAGTAGCATATTGTAAAAATTATGAATGACCTTTACAGGAGACAAAATGGCTGATTTTGATACTGGCCTGGCGCGTAACGCGGCCAATTATGCACCCCTTACCCCTATTGATTACCTCAAGCGTACCGCCAGCATTTATGGCGACCGCCTGTCAATCGTGCATGGGCCAATCCGCCAAACCTGGGCGCAAACCAACCAACGCTGCACGCAGCTGGCTGTGGCTCTGCGTCAGCTTGGGGTACAGCGCAATACAACCGTTGCCGTGTTGCTGCACAATACACCGGCCATGGTAGAAGCCCATTTTGGGGTGCCCATGTCGGGTGGGGTGTTGTGTTCGCTTAATGTGCGTCTTGATACCGACAACATCATTTTCTGCCTTGAGCACGGCGAAGCCAAAGTGCTGCTGGTAGACAGTGAATTTGAAGCCCATATTCCGCAAATCCGCCGTAAGCTGCCGGGTCTCATTATTGTTCAGGTCAATGACGCCCTTGGGCCGCAAAACATTCCGCCTTTTGCCGAGCTTGATTATGAGTCCCTGCTGGCTTCCGCCCAGGATCTCACTAACTGGCAAATGCCCGAAGACGAATGGGATGCCATCGCTTTAAACTATACCTCAGGCACTACCGGTAACCCGAAAGGGGTGGTGTACCATCATCGTGGGGCGGCCATTAATGCGCTGTCAAATATCCTTGAATGGGACATGGCCAAGCATCCCGTGTATTTATGGACTTTACCGCTGTTCCACTGCAATGGCTGGTGCTTTGCCTGGACAATCGCTGCCCGTGCCGGTGTTAACGTATGCCTGCGCAAGTTTGACGCCAAAACCTGCTTCGATCTTATCCGCAATGAAAAGGTAACGCATTACTGCGCTGCGCCTATCGTGCATTCCGCGCTGGCCAATGCCCCCGAAGAACAGAAAAAAGACATTTCACAAACCGTCAAGGGCCTGATTGCAGGTGCTGCGCCACCGGAAGCCGTGCTGGCAACCATGGAAGAAATGGGCTTTGATATCACCCACGTTTATGGTTTAACCGAAGTCTATGGCCCGGCCTCTGTTTGCGCAGAGCACGAAAGCTGGCAAGACCTTACCGTGCCCGAACGTGCCCGTTTAAAATCCCGCCAGGGGGTTCGCTATCACTTGCAGGCCGGCATGAGTGTACGGGATCCCGCCACCATGCACGAGGTCAAGGCAAATGGCCAGGAAATGGGTGAACTCATGTTCCGGGGCAATATCGTCATGAAGGGTTATCTTAAAAACCCGCAGGCCACACAAGAGGCCTTTGAAGGCGGTTGGTTCCATACGGGTGACCTGGGTGTGATGCATGAAGATGGCTATGCGCAAATCCGCGATCGCAGCAAAGATATTATTATTTCCGGTGGTGAAAACATTTCCAGCATTGAAGTGGAAGACGTTTTGTATAAATATCCGGGTGTGGCCAATTGCGCCGTGGTTGCACTGAGCGATGAAAAGTGGGGCGAGATTCCGGTGGCGTTCATTGAACTGAAAGAGGGCGCCAATATACCGGAAGAAGCCTTGCAGGATTATTGCCGTGAAAATCTGGCCCGCTTCAAGGTGCCCAAGAAGTTTATCTTTGGTGAGCTGCAAAAAACAGCCACCGGCAAAATCCAGAAGTACGAATTAAGGAAGCAGGCGCAGGCTTTACTGGCTTCCGGGAAATAAGCCGGTTATTTCTTTTCTTGGTCACAGCAGGTAGCAAAGCGGTTTTGAACAAGTAGTTTTGAAATAAGCACGCTGCCTGCCTTAAAAAAACACCTCAACATAAGCATATTATGTTGAGGTGTTTTCATTTCTGTTTCCGGTTTTTTAGTTCTTTTTAAGATGCCTGTTTCCTTTTGTTTTGTTTTTTAATAAAAACTTATATTTAATTTCAGTATGTTATGTTTTTTTTATGCAAGGGTAATTCCCAATAAATAATAACTGGATTAATTCTGAAAAATCGGCATAATCTGCATTTATAAGTAAATATATTTACATAAAAGGAGACAGGAATGGACAAGGTAAAAATGCAGTCAGTAGCTCATAAAGCAGGTGCCAAACAAAGGAGGGCAAGGGTAGGTATGGCAGTTGCCTTGGCGCTTGCTACCATGCAGTTTGCACAGGCCGATGCCGGGGGAATCAGCGACAACCTGGTCAAGATTGGCGTACTGACCGATATGAGTGGGCCGTATTCCGACTTTACCGGGGCAGGGGCTGTTACTGCGGCCCAAATGGCGGTGGAAGATTTTAAAAAGAATAACCCTGATTTCATGACACCGGTTGAAGTGGTCAGTGCCGATCACCAGAATAAGGTGGATATAGGCATGGCAAGGGCCAATGCCTGGTTTGATGTCGATAAGGTTGACATGATTACCGAGCTGGTCACTTCAAACGTGGCCCTGGCTGTTAGTAATATCGCGGCCCAAAAAAACCGGGTGGCGCTGGTTACCGGGGCTGCCTCACTGCCCTTAACCAATGAGCAGTGCAATAAAAACACGGTGCATTGGGTTTACGATACGTATGCCCTGTCTAACGGAACCGCCAAGTACATGCTTGATTCCGGCAAGAAGAACTGGTATTTCATTACCGTTAACTATACGTTTGGTAGCGCCATGATGGATGCCGCCGGC
>JAAYHN010000290.1 GCA_012735395.1 Alcaligenaceae bacterium
CTTAATATAAGCACCGAACATGCAAACAAAGCTGTCAATTTATAATTGGTGAAGAAGGATCTGTTTTTCATTTGACTGTTTGACCTGTAAAAAAACCTTTCTCATTACGATTCAGATTTTTTTTATTGAAAATATTGGGAATATGAGGAACCAAAAATTATAGAGGAAAATAGTTGCCTAAGCAAACTTCTTTTCGGAATGACAGTATTGAATTTTATCAAAACAAGTTAAATCAAAAATTTACAGGATATTGATTTAATTATGAAGAAACACCTAATGACAATAGGGCTAAATCAATTAAGACTTAGCCCTATTTAAACAGAATGTCTGGTAATTAATCAAGTAACAAAGCATCATCTGTTACCTGTTCGCCGCGGGACTTCTCAAATAACAGTAGCAAATCGGTTACCGTCATGCCTTTACGCTCTTCACCACTAACGTCAAGCATAACCTTGCCCTGATGCAGCATGACAATACGGTCACCAATTTCAAGCGCCTGCTTCATGCTGTGCGTTACCATCATGGTGGTTAAATTTTTTTCTGCAACCAGGTTTTGCGTCAGTTCCAGTACAAAACTGGCGGTTTTAGGGTCCAGTGCGGCAGTATGTTCATCAAGCAGCAAAATCTTGCTTGGCTGAAGCACCGCCATTAACAGGCTAACCGCCTGGCGTTGCCCGCCAGACAGCAGCCCGATCCGGTCAGTCAAACGGTTTTCAAGGCCAAGGCCAAGAACAGACAGCTTTTCTTTAAACAATTCTTTCATGAATGGCTTGACGGCAGCCCCCAAGCCCCTTTTTTGCCCCCGGTTATAGGCCAGGGACATGTTTTCTTCGATGGTAAGGTCTTCACAGGTACCCGCCATAGGGTCCTGAAAAACACGGGCAACATTGCCGGCACGCTGCCACCCTGGTGTAAGCGTGACATTGATATCATCCAGATGAATACTTCCTGAATCAACCATTAGTTCACCGGCTATGGCATTGAGAAAGGTTGATTTACCCGCACCGTTTGAACCGATTACCGTAACAAACTGGCCCTCTGGAATGGTTAGTGAGAGCCCTTGCAAGGCCCGGGTTTCAATAGGCGTACCAGGATTAAAAGTGATGCGTAAATCGTTTGCCTTTAGCATATGTTCACCCTTTTTTTATTTTTAATTTGCTTTTCAGTTTTGGCAGGATCAGTGCGAACGTAACCAATAATGCCGTAACCAGGTTCAGGTCTTGCGCTTTCATCCCGATAAAATCAACGTTTAAAGCAAGGGCAATAAAGAAACGATACAATACGGCGCCAAAAATAACGGCAAGGGTTACATAAACAAAACGCCGTGCCGGGATAATACTTTGCCCCACAATAACCGCTGCCAGGCCAATCACAATGGTACCAATACCCATTGAAATGTCCGAACCGCCCTGTGATTGCGCAAACATGGCGCCACCAAGCCCCACCAGCGCATTGGATATTAGCATGCCAAGCATGACCATGCGGTCTGTGGAAATACCCTGTGCACGCGCCATTTTAAGATTTGAGCCGGTTGAGCGCATGGCCAGGCCTGACTGGGTAGAAAAATACCGGTCAAGCAGGAATTTGGCAATAATGACAATGAATAAGAGCAGGATGGGCCGCCAGATATAATCGGGCATCGCAGCGGGCTGCAGAATTGAAAACACCGTATCATTGGTAATGAGCGGGATATTGGGGCCATTCATGATTCTGAGGTTAATGGAATAAAGGGCAGTCATCATTAAGATACTGGCCAGTAAATCCATAATGCCAAGTTTCACATTAAGCCACCCGGTTACCATTCCCGCAAACCCGCACACCAGCATGGCCAGCGCCGATGCCAGAAAGGGATCTATGCCCTGGCTGATACAAACAGCGGCAACCGCACCGCCCGTAGCAAATGTACCGTCAACAGTCAGATCAGGGAAGCGTAGAATCTTGAATGAAATAAAGACACCAAGCGCAACAAGGCCATAAATAAAGCCCAGCTCAAGTGCACCGAGGGATGAAAATAATGACATTTTTTATTAATTGATTATTCTGCGAAAGCAGGTTTACCAGAAATATTTCCGGTTGCAACAGGCCAAACGCAAAACCTGAAACAGTTCAGGTTTTGCATTCTCATAAATTTCATTCAACTACAACAGCAGCGGTTTTCACCAACTCTTCAGAGAGGCTTACACCCTGCTTTTCTGCGGCTGATGGATTCACGTACAACGCCAGTTTGGCACTTGTTTCCGAGGCAATATCGCCAGGCTTTTCACCCTTGAGAATACGCACGACAATTTCACCGGTCTGGACACCGAGGTCTTTATAATTAACACCCAAAGCGGCAATAGCACCACGCTTGACACTGTCAGTATCAGAAGCAACCAACGGGATTTTGGCCTCGGTACCTACTTTTACCAAGGCTTCATAGGCGGAAACCACGTTGTTATCGGTATTGGTATAAATAACATCCACCTTCCCGATTAAACTGCGGGCTGCCAGACCAACATCAACCGATCTGGGAGCAGATGCTTCTACCAGCTCCATACCTTCCTGGGCCAGTAATTCTTTAAGCCGTTTAACCACGACAACGGAATTGGCCTCACCCGGGTTATAGACCATTCCCACTTTTTTGGCAGACGGTACGATTTTTTTAATTAAATCAAGCTGTTTTTCCAATTCAAGGACATCGGACACACCGGTTACATTACCGCCTGTCGCATCCATGGACTTCACCAGTTGTGCCACTACAGGATCAGTGACCGCTGAATAAACAACCGGTATCTGTTTTGTGGCCGCCACCACTGCCTGTGCTGATGGTGTTGAGATTGCAACGATTGCATCGGGTTTATCGCCAATGAACTGGCGTGCAATTTGCGCTGCGGTGCCGGTGTTTCCCTGTGCACTCTGGTATTCCCATTTCAGGTTTTTTCCGTCGGTATAGCCATTTTTTTCAAGGGCTTCCTTAACCCCGTCGCGAACCGAGTCCAGGGCCGGATGTTCGACAAGTGCGGTAATGGCAACATGTTTTTGATTGGCCAAAGCATGATTTGATATGAACCCTGCCGTTAATAAGGCAGCAAACAGCCCTAATTTTAATTTTCCAGCTAGCATAATAACAACTCCGATACAAGCGATAAAATAACCCAGATTTTTACATAAACACTTTAGCTGTGACAGTGGTAAAAACCATCATGTATTTTGATTTAAAACTGCAAAAGCGTATTTGTTTTTTGGTCTCCCAGTATTTTTGCCCATTTCTGCGCCGGCAAACCATAACGACGCTCAACCTCTGTGGCCCGTGCGGCAAAAACCTCTGGCTCCACTTCCAGCGGCGGTCCGGTAAAAGCCAGCACAATCCGGTTGCCATCTTCGGTTTCGGGAAACAGGATAACCCTGTTGCCAAAAGCCTTGTTAATGTTTCTGATATTTGAATGAAAACTTGGGTGATGCCCGAAAAGATTGATAACGGCAATACCCATCTCTCCCAAAACCCGCTTGCAGCCCTGGTAAAAAACCAAGGAACTGCACACGGGCCCCTGTGCCGTATAGTCATACAGATCAACCATTAATACAGAGCAACTGTCATGATTGACAGGATCGGTCACCCAGTTATGGGCATCTTCATGCCGGATTGACAGCCTTTTGTGATGATTCAGCCTGAAAAAGGTCCGGCACATGGCCGTTACCATTGGATTCCACTCTACGGTAACAACCTGGCTTTGGGTATGCTTAAGGCAAAACCGGGTTAAGGCACCAGCACCCAAACCAAGTATGCCAATATCCTTATCTTTTGGGGGTGATAAGAACAGCAACCACGCCATCATTTGCTGTGTATATTCAAAAACAAGATGCGCAGGCTTGGAAAGCTGCATGGCACCCTGCATCCAGATACTGTCAAAATGTAAATATCTCACCCCATCCTGCTCTGACATGGCGGGCATGTCATGTTCAGGATGGGGTTCCAGTTTCCTGCTAACCATTAAATTTATTAAACTCGCTCAAAAATTGCTGCAATACCCTGACCACCACCAATACACATGGTAACCAGTGCATACTTACCCTGAATACGTTGCAGCTCGTACAGGGCTTTTACGGTAATAATGGCACCGGTTGCACCAATTGGGTGTCCCAGACTGATACCACTGCCGTTCGGATTCACTTTTGCCGGATCCAGCCCCAGCTCTTTGCTGACAGCGCATGCCTGTGCCGCAAAAGCCTCATTGGCTTCAATAACATCCAGATCATTAATGCTTAAACCGGCTTTGGCCAACACTTTTTGGGTAGCCGGCACCGGGCCGATACCCATAATACCAGGCTCAACCCCCGCATGTGCATAAGCGACCAAACGGGCCAATGGTTTTGCATTGCGTTTTTTAACTTCTTCAGCATTCATTAAAACAACAGCGCCGGCACCATCATTAATGCCTGAGGCATTGCCTGCGGTGACCGTACCATTTTCACGCACAAAAACAGGCTTCAGTTTTGTCAGGCCTTCTGCCGTAATATCACGACGGGCATGCTCGTCGGTATCAAATATTACCTCACCTTTACGTGTTTTTTGTATAACCGGAACAATTTGATCTTTAAAATAACCGTTATCAATTGCATTGATGGCACGACGATGCGACTCAAGCGCGAGGGCGTCCTGGTCTTCGCGGCTGATATTGAATTTTTTAGCCACGTTCTCGGCGGTCACGCCCATGTGAATTTTTTCAAATGGATCTGACAAGGCACCCGTCATCATGTCAAGGGCAACACTGTCGCCCATGCGGGCACCAAAACGGTGGGCCGGTAAAATATACGGGGCACGGCTCATGTTTTCGGCACCGGCTGCCACGGCAATAGAGGCATCACCAAGCATAAGGGACTGGGCGGCTGAAACAATAGCCTGCAAACCGGAACCGCAAAGCCGGTTAACATTAAAGGCCGGTGTTTCTATACCCACGCCGGCATTGACCGCCGCCACCCTTGAAATATACATATCACGCGGCTCGGTATTAACCACATGACCGACAGCAACATGCCCTACTTCGGCGCCATTGACATTGGCACGTAACAAGGCTTCTTTTATTACCGTACTGCCAAGATCGCATGGAGCCACATCTTTTAACGAGGCACCAAAGTCACCGATAGCGGTTCTGACACCTGAAAC
>JAAYHN010000291.1 GCA_012735395.1 Alcaligenaceae bacterium
CTGGGTGTACGACAGTTATGCCAAGGATAAAAGCCTGTATGGCGTACAAAGCCAGGCCAAAAAGGCGCGTAAGGGCTTGTGGGCCGATGCCAGTCCGGTGCCGCCATGGCTCTGGCGCAAGGGGCAGACAACCGTGCGGGCTGCCAGCCAGGCAGGTCCTAAAGTGGTAAACGGTGACGTGCGGGGCAACAAAAATTCCAAGGTTTATCATTTATCCAACTGCCCTGGGTATACCGCGATGAGCGCTAAAAATGTGCAGTCTTTTAAAACCGAGAAAGAAGCTCGGGCAGCCGGTTTTCGCAAGGCGGGTAATTGCCCAAAATAGTATTATCGTGCCTGTTTTTTTGTAATTGGCGCCATTCCGGGTTTATCTGGCGCAATTTATTAAATTGCGCCAGATTTAACCAGAAAAGTGGCGCAGTTTGTGATGACCTGCGCCATTTTAAGGTGGAAGATGAGGTCTCTAATGCTGCAGCTTCCGGCTCATTGGTAAAGTCAGTGCGCGTTTATTATCCATTTAATGCATTGATTTTAATGATTTTTTATCTATACTAAATTCTATTGGCATAATATGCCAATGATTGAATTAATTGTATGGGAGTCATATCATGCCTACACGTAATATTGTTATTACTGACCATCAGGCTCAGCTTGTAGAGCAATTGGTTATCAGTGGACGTTACCAGAATGCCAGTGAGGTTTTGCGTGAGGGTTTGCGTTTGGTGGAATTGCAGGAAGTTGAATATGTTACTAAGCTGAAAGCTTTGCATGATGCCATTCAGCTGGGTAAAGATGATATTGCAGCTGGAAGGTTTAAAACCTTTAAAAGTGCTCAATCCTTAACAGAACACTTGAATGCATTGGCAGATAAAACAATTGGGAAGGTTCTGGCAGAATGAGTATAAAGCCGATTGGAGGGTATTTGTGATCCAATTACCGGAAAATATAAGCTAATACAAAAATATCTAAATGATTTTCTTGTATTTTGCGTGCCATTCAACCTTATTTATAGTGTATTTAAATACATTTTATAAATAAGGTTTTTTTATTATGGCGGCTTCACTGAAAACAATTAATGACCTGGTTAATTATGAAATTGGCCAGTCATTTACAGTCAATCCATTACCTGCCCTGGGTGCTGAAATCACGCATATTGATCTTTCCAGGGTATTGAATCATAAAGATTTTTCACGAGTTAAACAGGCTTTCCTTGATCATCATTTACTGGTTTTCCGTGACCAGGATATTACACCGCAGCAGCATATTGATTTCAGCCGTTTGTTTGGGCCCCTGCAAATCCATGTTCTGAACCAGTTCCAGTTGCAGGGTTATCCTGAAATTTTAATTATTTCAAATGTAAAGGAAAATAACAAGCCAATCGGTTTGGGTGATGCAGGTGCTTTCTGGCATTCTGATTTGTCATACAAGGAAATTCCAAGCCTGGGTTCCTTGCTTTATGCGCGCCAATTGCCGGAAGAGGGCGGAGACACCCATTTTGCCGATATGCATCTGGCCTGGCAGACCCTGCCTGCCCACCTGAAAAAATTGCTTGAAGGTAAACAGGCCGAGCATACCTATATCAAGAAATATGCCGAACTTCAGGCCCGTTCACCCTGGCGACCCAACCTGACACAGGCCCAGCTGGATTCAGTCAAACCGGTCGTTCATCCGGTTGTTACCCGTCATCCGGATACCGGTCTTAATACCCTCTTTGTGAATGAAAACTTCACGTCAC
>JAAYHN010000292.1 GCA_012735395.1 Alcaligenaceae bacterium
CTGGCTGAAATCATTGTGCTGGACCAATTTTCACGCAATGTATGGCGTGATACGCCGCGTGCCTTCAGCCAGGATGGCATGGCACTGGTACTGGCCCAGGAAGCCATCAAATTGCCGGCATATGCCGCCTTGCCGACCATGGAAAAAAAATTCATTATCATGCCCTTCATGCATTCGGAATCTACACGCATCCATGAAAAAGCGGTGCCGCTATTTACCGAGCTTGGTGATGCCTACACGCTCGAGTTTGAAATCGGCCATAAAAACCAGATAGACCGGTTTGGCCGTTACCCAAGCCGTAATAAGATTCTGGGGCGCCAGTCCACTGAAGAAGAACTGGCTTTTCTGAAAACATCCACAGGCTGGATTGATACCAAAACGGCAGGCTAAAACCGGTGCATTAGGCCGATGGTATATTCCTGGGCCGAGGCATCTGCAATGAAGGCCGGGTTCTTCATTTTTCCTTTAAAAGCAGGATATCCTGAATTAATAAATCGAAATCTGTGGCAGGGTTAATACTTTTTATTTTTTCATTATGCAGGCGTAATTTTTTTGCATTTTCCATTGCCACAATCAGCTTTTCTTTAGTTTTAAAATATACTCCATTGTCGCCCTTGCCATATTTGTTAAATCCAGGTTTGTTTTTTAACATTGCAACGACTTGATCGCAGACTGATTTTTTCCGGCTGCATGAAAGGGCTTATTTGTATAGATAAAGTGAAGTAATAGCCAGAATTCAAAACATGGGGTAGACGTAATAGCAACGAAAGGGTGGCCCAGGTCTTTAATGCGTTTTACAGCGCTTGAAAAGGTAGTGTGTTTATCACGGTCAAAAACACAATAGACCTTATCAAAAGCATCGCCTGCAATTTTGTCTTCTTCATAGAGGTTTATGGCATGCTCAACGATACGATCTGGCGTAACGCCATTGTTAGGCATAATATGAACCAGTTGTGGCCGTATTTTTAAATCATCCAAAAATTCACGCAGGTATCTGGGTTCGGTTTTTGTACCTTCGCAAACAATAAGATATCGTGTGTTTTGAGCACGCTCACGTTTTTGACGCTTCAGTTCACTATTTTTTCGTGCTTTGCGTTTGTGAAATAAATCTTCAGAACCCATAAAAATCCAGGTCTTTTAAAAATGGAATTCCGCCATAACGTCCATTAAGATAACCGCGTTCTATTGCCTCATTATCCCGAGGGCTAAAATCTGAAAGCGGATATAATTCAGTGGCACTTTTTTTGTTTTTTTCAGTAAACCAAACTTGATCGCGCCTTAACAGTTTTTGGCTTAATAACGTTGTATCATGCGTTGTGAAAACAAGTTGTGCTTTGCTATTTGCCTGGTGTAAAAGTTTAACCAGATAGTGAACCAGTAAAGGATGCAAGCTGGTATCAAGTTCATCTATCACCAGTACCCGTTCGTGTTTAATAACATCCAGCCAAGGGCCGGCAAAAGCAAACAATGCACGGGTGCCGTCTGACTCCTCTTCCTCTTCAAACTCAATGTTTTCTTGTGTGTTGACATCTTTATGGAAAAAGCGGGGTTTAAGCAGTTTTTTCCCGGCCAGATTCTCAAGGAATGTTTCCCTTAATGGTACTGGCATATCTTCCGGTAAAAATTCTTCTGTAATTGCAATTTTCTTGATTTGAATATCTGCGATGGACAAATCAGCCGAGTTCATGAAATTAATGATTTCTTGGCGGCTGCTTTCTGTTTCACAGAGTTGCAATGTATAGCTTGGACTAAGTCCCTGAGCCGATGAAAGAACCCGTAAACGTGATTTAAACCAATCAAAGGCAGGTTTTAATTGCTCGTTATTTAGCTGAACGGCAGTGGAAAAGAACAATGCATTGGGTCGTGTTTGTGAGGCCCATAATTGACGCTGCCTTCCTCCGTGGAAGCTTGTATTGAATTTGTAGACATCTTTACCGGTTTTATGATCAAAAACACGGTGAAACCATTTTTGGGCTCTTCCCCGTGGATAGGCAAACAGCCACTCTTCTGTAAAACGTTTGCGGTTACAACAAAAACCATATTCGTAACGTACGCCCTGTTCAATGAATGTGATCTCAAATTCACTTTCAGCGTTGCGTGATTCTGTTGTCAGTTTAAAGGGAGCGACATCAATTTCATCGCCAGCCTGACTTTCTTTTTGTGAGAAAAGCACCTGGTTTTCTACAAATTTCAAGGCGTTGATCAGGGTGCTTTTGCCAGATGCATTAGGCCCGTATAAAACAGCAGAGCGTAAGAGACTTGGTGTGTTGCTATTGGGGGCCGGAATGGTATTAAGGGATTTCAGCTCATTAAAGTAGGTGGACGCGACCATACTAAGCGTTTGCCGCTGAAGAATGGAGCGATAGTTGGTTACAGAAAATTCAATAAGCATAATTTTTAAATTAAATATGTTTTTTTGTTATTTTAACGCAAAAAATAGATTCTGTTTTTATTTTTTTTGTTTGTTATTTTGCCTTACGGGCGTTTTTCAATATCTACGCTCATCACATAATCAAGGTTTTTTGCTGTTTCCCCAACAAAATATGCATCAAAAGACATATGTACTTGAACTCATATGGATTTGAGTGCATAATACGTCCTTTAGTTATGAACGGAACGAACATCGTGGCAAAAAAGCGTGATAACACAAACATTGCCTTGCTTTCCGAAGGGTTAAGCAAAGGCGATATGCATGCCATGCAGCGGGCCACCTTAAAACAGCTGCGCAAAATGGCCAAGCTGACACAGGCAGATCTGTCAGAAACCATGGGAGTTGGGCAAGATACCGTTTCCCGACTGGAAAAGCGTCACGACATGCTGTTGTCCTCTATCAGCCACTATGTTGAAAGCCTGGGCGGCAAGCTTGAACTGACAGCCATTTTTCCAAACCGGTCTGCCATTTTTATTGACTGTCTTGAAGATGAAGCCGCGTCTGCATCCAAAAAACACCGTCCTCCCGATTAAGTAAAAGGTACAAAAAACAAATGCTTCAAACCCCCTATTACCTGATTGATAAAACCGCATTACAGCGTAATCTTGAAATTATTGATTACGTCAGAAAAAACTCCGGTGCCAAACTGCTGCTTGCCCTGAAATGCTTTGCAACCTGGTCGGTTTTTGATTTCATGAAACCGTACATGGATGGCACCACCTCTTCCTCACTGTATGAAGTCAAGCTGGGTTACCAGAAATTTGGCGGTGAAACCCACGCCTATAGCGTTGCCTTTGCCGACCATGAAATTGACGAAGTGCTGGCCAATAGCGACAAAATCATCTTCAACTCTATCAGCCAGCTTGAACGCTTCGAGGCCAAAACAGGCAACAAACCCAAAGGCTTGCGCCTGAACCCCGGTATCAGCAGCTCCAGTTTTGACCTGGCCGACCCGGCGCGTCAATTCAGCCGCTTGGGTGAAGGTAACCCGGAACGCATTATGGCAGTTATTGACCGGCTTGACGGTGTCATGATTCACAACAACTGTGAAAACGCCGACTTTGCCCGTTTTGATGACCTGCTTGCCCAGGTGGAAGCGCGTTACGGTGCCATTTTGCACCGCTTGAAATGGGTCAGCCTGGGTGGGGGCATCAGCTTTACCAAGCCCGGCTATGAACTGGACAAATTCTGCGAACGCTTGCGCAACTTTGCGCAAACCTATGGTATCCAGGTTTATCTGGAGCCCGGTGAGGCCACCGTGCGCTACACCACCACACTGGAAGTCAGTGTGCTGGATACCGCCTTTAACGGCAAGCATCTGGCGATTGTAGACAGCTCTACCGAAGCCCATATGCTTGACTTGCTGATCTACCGCGAAACAGCGCCCATCGGCAATGAAACCGGCGCACATCGTTACCAGATATGTGGCAAGACCTGCCTGGCCGGAGACATTTTCGGTGAAGGCAATTTTGACGCTCCTTTGCAGGTTGGCGACCGTCTTTCTATTGGTGATGCAGGAGGCTACACCATGGTCAAGAAAAACTGGTTTAACGGCATTAATATGCCGGCTATCGCCATCAAGGAGCCTGATGGCAGCATTCGTGCTGTCCGTGAGTTTGGTTATGACGACTACGTCAATAGCCTGTCTTAATAGATTCTTTAAATTTAAATAAAAGGGGTACACCAATGAAACGAAATGTACTTATTATCGGTGCCGGTGGCGTTGCGCATGTAACCGCACACAAATGCGCGCAAAACAACAAACTGCTGGGTGATATTAATATTGCCTCTCGTACCGTAGCCAAATGCGAAGCCATTATTGACTCCATCAAGGAAAAGGGTAATTTGCAAAGCCCGGGTGTATTGCGTGCGCACCAGCTTGATGCCTATGATATTGAAGCCACCAAAGCCCTTATCCGCTCTACCGGTAGCCAAATCGTGATTAACGTGGGCACGCCTTTCCTGAACATGTCTGTGCTGGAAGCCTGCATCGGCACCGGGGCCGCTTACCTGGATACCGCCATTCATGAAGATCCCAAGAAAGTATGCGAGCCGCCACCATGGTACGCCAACTACGAATGGAAACGCAGCCAGGCATGTCAAGAGGCGGGTGTAACCGCCGTAATGGGTGCCGGTTTTGATCCGGGCGTGGTTAACGCCTATGCCCGCTTTGCCTACGATGACTATTTCGACAAAGTTGATTCCATTGATATTATTGATATCAACGCGGGTAGTCATGGCCGTTACTTTGCCACCAATTTTGACCCCGAAATCAACTTCCGCGAGTTTGTGTCTACCGTATGGTCTTGGGAAAACAACCAGTGGAAAGCCAATAAAATGTTTGAGCACGGTAAAGAGTGGGACATGCCCGTTACCGGCAAAAGCATGGCCTATTTAACCGGACACGATGAGCTGCATTCTTTGTCACGTTTCCTTGACGTACCCAACATTCGTTTCTGGATGGGCTTTGGAGAGCACTACATCAATGTGTTTAACGTCTTGAAGAACCTGGGCCTGCTTTCTGAAAAACCTGTTCGCACTGCACGAGGTCAGGAAATCGTGCCGCTTGAAGTGGTAAAAGCCGTTTTGCCAGACCCGGCTTCCCTGGCCGCCGGTTATACCGGTAAAACTTGCATTGGTGACCTGGTCAAAGGAACCAAAGACGGCCAGCAAAAAGAAGTCATGATTTACAATACGTGTGACCATGAAGAATGCTATGCCGAGGTGGGTAGTCAGGCCATTTCATACACGGCGGGTGTCCCCGTGGTGGCCGCTGCCATGTTAATTGCCAACGGCAAATGGGATGCCAAGCGCATGGTTAACGTTGAAGAGCAGGACGCGGCCCCGTTCATTGAACTTATGAACAAAATGGGTCTGGTTACCCGCATTAAAGATGAGCACGGTGACCGTGTGCTGAACCCCATGCAGGAACTGGCCGCCCAGGAACCCGAGAAAATGCGCGCGACTGCGTAAGTTGTTCACATCTGGTTCCATGCTCCTGCGTAGGGAGCGTGCGTGACATTTTGCCACCCTTGTGCATTTGCCGGGGGTGGCAAATTTTTTTCCGCTCATGTATTCTTGCAGAAAGCGGATAGCCTTTGTGTTCCAGGGGCAGACTCACCGTGATCAGGGGCAGGGAAAAGAAAAACAGTCTTTCCGGAGAGCGGGCAATGCATAACTCAACGCAGCCAGTAATGCAATGGGACCTCAATCAGGTTCCCTACCATGACATTGATATCCAGGCCGTTCACTCAAGAGAAGACCTGTTCTATCTGGTGGCGGGGGCTTCATTCATAGAAATCGCGGCAGACCTGTACACCGACAACCTGATCCAATACTTCAATGACCAGCCGGAAATCATGGCGTGGCTGGAAGAGCACTGGAAGTTTGAGGAAACGCGTCACGGCTATGTGCTGCGCGACTATAGCAAGCATGTATGGCCCGACTTTGAC
The DNA here is from genome assembly GCA_012735395.1 of Alcaligenaceae bacterium. GTDB lineage: Bacteria > Pseudomonadota > Gammaproteobacteria > Burkholderiales > Burkholderiaceae_B > Advenella. The sequence continues at coordinate 5,884 of JAAYHN010000292.1, forward strand.
TGGGACCGGGCTTACCAGGCGTTTTTCAATGATTACTCGCTGCAATGCACCCAGGATGCCCTGGAACCTACCCGCTGCCTTGAGATGGCTGCCCGCTGCGTCGTGGAAACCGGCACCGCCACTTTTTACCAGGCCTTGTCAGAACTGGCCAATGAGCCGGTACTGGCGCGTATGGCAGGCCTGATACGGGCCGATGAAATCAACCACTACAAGCATTTTTACCAATATTTCAGGCTTTACCGGGAAATGGACCCGACTGGCCGTATCAAGGTATTCCGTGCGATTGGCCGCCGTGTACTGGAAGCCCGCAATAGCGATGCTGAAACCGCCCTGTGGCATGTATACCGGGTTCACAGGAATATCACCAATGACAGCGACAAAAGTGAATTCAGGGAAATGTGTGCCCGGTTCCGGCAGCAATTCCGGCAATATTACCCTTTGGGTATGGCCACCAAAATGCTGTTGCGACCGCTGGATTTACCCAAAGCGGTTACCAGGGTAGTAGAAGGCCCGCTGGTGAAAATGGCCGAACGGGTTATGGGCGGGAAGCAGTAGCTTCCCTAGTCAGGCATGCCCGGCAACTAAAGAGCGAACAGCAGGCTGAGGGTGTTTAAGTGCCTGTGCCAAATCGTAATTGGTTTGCATTGCCAGCCATGCACGTGCAGTACTGACACCGGCCTGTTCAAGCCTGATAGCCAGATCAGGGCTAATGCCTGCTTTGCAGTTAAGTACGCGCGACAAGGCAACACGAGACATGCCAAGCCGTTCTGCCGCTTCAGTAACCGACAGTCCCAGTTCAACAATTACATCTTCACGAAGCAACTCACCGGGGTGAGGAGGGTTTTTTATCATTTTGCGTTGGAATCCTAATCTCATTTATTGTATCGTGTATCGTTGCTAGAATGAACTACCGCTCCCTAACTTGTGAAGCACACATTCAGAGTAACATATAAATAATTGATATGTTATTGATTTTATTATGTTTTTTACAAAATTTTTTCTTGTGGAAAAAAGAAAATATCCCTAATATATGCCAGGCATAGACAAAAAAATATAATTATTAACGGTATGAAGTCGTACCGGCGATCAGCATCCATCGGTGGCTACTTGAATCACAAAGTGGCGCGTGCTGCTTGCTATGCATTCTCAAGTTTCAACATACTTACCCATTAAGTGCGGAAAGCCCCATCATTCATGGTGGGGATGGATAGCACGGGGTTATACTAAACCCATGCAACGCCTCCAAGCCTACCGATTCGAACTGATGCCCAATGGCCAACAGCAACGCACCATGCGCAGCTTTGCCGGTTCCTGCCGGTATGTGTATAACCAGGCATTGCACTTGCAGCAGGAACGGTATAAAGCGGGAGAAAAGAAACTGGGGTATGCCGAGCTGTGCAAGGCGTTGACGGCATGGAAAAAACAAGCGGAAACCCATTGGTTGAATAACACCCCCAGCCAGGCTTTGCAACAGGCATTGAAGGATTTGGAACGAGCCTACAAAAACTTCTTTGAAAAGCGGGCCGAATTTCCCTGTTTCAAGAAAAAAGGCCGTGCTGACAGTTTCCGTTATCCGCAAGGTATTCAACTGGAGCAAGGCAATAACCGGGTATACCTGCCCAAGCTGGGCTGGATACGTTATCGCAACAGCCAGAACGTTCAGGGCAAGGTAAAGAATGTCACCATCAGCCAGTCAGCAGGTAAATGGTTTGTCAGCATCCAGACGGAATGGGAAGTAGACCAGCCCCTGCCTAAAGCGACTACCGCCATTGGCATAGATATGGGCATTGCCCGTTTTGCCACGTTAAGCGATGGCAGCTGTCTTTATGGCGTTTCCTGCAAGCTTCATCACTACGCTGGCGGGCTTGGCGTTGTTGGGTACTATCGGTGGTAGCCTTGCTAACGCGATGGCTGACTCCAAAACCCGCGAGGCCTCGTTGATTACCTTCCTGGCTTCCGCAGCAAATATCACCTTGTTGGGCATTGGTGGTGCTTTCTGGGGATTGGTGATCGGGCTAGTGGCTCATGTAGTGCTTAATGGCAGGTTTCCACAACGGGCACCAAAAACTGTCATGGTGCCAGTGTCGATCAAGA
>JAAYHN010000293.1 GCA_012735395.1 Alcaligenaceae bacterium
CTTCTGGTCATGAGCTTTTCTGTTGCCGAGATTGCCACCACCCTGAACCAGGAAGCGGCCCTGACAGCCAGGCAAACCCTTTTATTAGCGGTGCATGGTATCTGGATCACGATTTGGTCTTTATGCATTCTTTTCACGCTTCAGTTAACCTTAAAAAAAACCCCTGCCGTGGCAGGGGAAAAATGAGATATTATTGTTTTTTCTGCTTGGTATCTTTATTGCATGACACAAAAACTAGAAAAAGCCCAGGGCATTCGGGCTATAGCTTACCAATAAACATTTGGTCTGCTGGTAGTTAGACAAAGCCATTTTATGGGTTTCCCGCCCTATCCCTGATTTTTTATAGCCACCAAAAGCGGCATGAGCCGGGTACAGGTGATAGCAGTTTGTCCAGACCCTGCCCGCCTCAATAGCCCGCCCCATTCTGTAGGCACGGGAACCATCACGGCTCCAGACCCCGGCACCCAGGCCATAGTAAGAGTCATTGGCAATGCTTAAGGCTTCTTCCTCATCTTTAAAGGTGGTTACCGAGGCAACCGGCCCAAAAATCTCTTCCTGGAAGATACGCATATCATTCTTGCCCAGCAACATGGTTGGATTGATATAGTAACCGTCTTCAAGATTGCTTGGCCGGTTACGCTGCCCGCCCGTTAGGCAAACAGCCCCTTCTTCCCTGCCGATATCAATATAAGACATGATTTTGTCCATTTGCATTTGGGAAGCCTGTGCCCCCACCATGGTACCGGCTTCCAGCGGATTGCCCGTTTTGATGGACTGCACTCGCTTGATCGCCCTTTCAATAAAGGCCTCGTAAATGGATTCCTGGATCAAAATACGGGATGGGCATGTGCATACCTCTCCCTGGTTGAGCGAAAACATGGCCAGCCCTTCAAGGGCCTTGTCAAGGAAGGCATCCGACTCATTCATGACATCGGCAAAGAAAATATTGGGGCTTTTGCCACCCAACTCTACCGTGGAAGGAATGAGGTTTTCGGCAGCCGCATGTAAAATGTGTTTGCCGGTTGCCGTGGAGCCGGTAAAGGCAATTTTGGCAATGCGCGTATTGGTTGCCAGGGCATTACCCGCTTCTTTACCAAACCCGTTAACAATATTAATAACCCCGGGTGGGAAAATATCACCAACCAACTCAGCCAGAACCATAATGGAAGCCGGTGTCTGCTCAGCCGGTTTAAGTACAACGCAACACCCGGCGGCCAGGGCCGGCGCCAGTTTCCAGATGCCCATCAGGATAGGGAAGTTCCATGGAATAATCTGGCCAACAACCCCCAAAGGCTCTTGGAAGTGATAGGCAACCGTGGTTTCGTCAATTTCGGAAATGGCACCTTCCTGTGCCCTGATGCAACCGGCAAAATAACGCAGGTGATCGATTGCCAGGGGCAAATCGGCCGCCATGGTTTCACGAATGGGCTTGCCGTTATCAATGGTTTCAGCAACCGCCAGCAGCTTCAGGTTCTGTTCCATCCGGTCGGCCATGCGCAGCAATAAATTGGATCGCTCCATGACCGAGGTTTTGCCCCATGCGGCTTTGGCGGCATGGGCTTTATCCAGTGCCAGTTCTATGTCATCTGCGCCGGAACGGGCCACTTCACAAAACGGTTTACCGGTAATGGGAGAGATATTTTCAAAATACTCTCCGGAAACGGGTGCTACCCACTGCCCCCCGATATAGTTGTCATATTTCTTTTTATATGGATAGGCCTCATCTATGCCAAACTGCTTCAATTCTGAAATATCCATGTCATCTCCTTGGTGGTTTTGTTTATTGGCATTTTCCCTGCCCTGAAAAGACAGGGAGTTTCTTGTGTAAGGTGCCTATGCCCAGGCACAAATGTATTCAATATGCGAAATACAATATTGCCCGTATTGGGATTGATGCTGCTCTGAAATACGCTTCTGGATATCTTACAAGATTTTCCGGCACATGCAAGACGTAAAAACACCAATTAAAACAAGCCTTTTCCAATGAAATGAAGCGATTGCAATACCTATCGCACGCCCCTTCCCTTGGGCACAAATTACCACAGAAATAAAAACAAAAAAGCCCGGCTGAAAAACTTCAGGCCGGGCTCATTCAAATAAATGGTTTAGCCAACTTAATGGCGTCCCATTATTTACTCTGCACTAATGGTATTTTTTAATACGCCAACCGCATCAACTTCAATTTCCACGATATCGCCTTCTTTCATGAAAACAGGCGGGTTGCGTTTGGCACCTACACCACCTGGCGTACCGGTCACAATCACGTCACCCGGATTTAAAGGCAGGAATGATGAAATGTAAGCGATTTGCTTGGGAATGCTGTGGATTAGCAAATCAGTCGTGGTGCGCTGCATTTCCTGGCCATTCAGGCGTGTTACCAGTGTCATTTGCTGGCCGGGTTTGATTTCGTCAGATGTTACCAGCCATGGGCCAAAACCACCGGTTTTCCAGAAGTTTTTACCGGGACCCCATTGTGACGTGGCGGTTTGCCAGTCACGGATACTGCCATCGTTATAGCAGGCATAACCGGCAATATGACTCCAGGAGTCTTCTTCTGAAATACGACGGCCACCTTTGCCAATTACAATCGCGATTTCACCTTCATAGTCCAGTTTGGCAGACTCTGGCGGTAATACGATAGCTTGGTTATGGGCAACCTGAGACTCGGCCACACGGAAAAAGATGGTAGGTGATTCAGTCACTTCACGCTTGGTTTCCTGTACGTGATCGGCGTAGTTCAGGCCAATACAAAAAATCTTGCCCGGGTTTGGAATAACAGGCAGCAATTCCAGGTCGTCGTAATTAAGGGTTGGCTGATTGCTTGCCAGTGCTTTTTCAACGATGCTTAAATCGTTTGCACCCAGCAAAGCGGCCAGGTCAGCAAAACGGTCGCCCAATAAGGGTTTCAGATCAAGAACCTTACCCTCATTACCAATAACACCATAAGTTTCTGAAC
>JAAYHN010000029.1 GCA_012735395.1 Alcaligenaceae bacterium
GAACAGGTTCGTTTGCAGGCGGACGGCCGTTATATTGTGACGGTGCTTGATGCCCGCATGCACGAGCTTTTTATGGCGGTATACCGGCAAGACAGGCATCAACCCGATGAGCTGGAAACGGTTCAGGGGCCGTGCCTGATTGCGGCAAATCAGGTTTTGCCCTGGCTGGAAAGCCAGCGTGCGGGGTGGGAAGAAAAAACGGGTGAGGCCATCCGTTTCTTGCTTACCGGCAATGCGCTGGTAGCCTACCCCGAAGACTTGCAGGGGCACCAAAATGTTTCATACGGGGTGTCTGAATGGGCGGGGGCCGATGTTGTAGTGAAGCTGGCCTTGAAAGGCTGGCACAATAAGGCTTTTATTCCGGCAGAGCAGGTCAGTCCATTATATGTCAGGGATAAAGTCGCATTCACGACCCGTGAGCGCGAACAGGGGGCGGGCGGCAATCCGAAAGCGGGCTTGCCTGCAGCCCAGAAGGCTCAGGCCGGGCTGCCAACTGAGCCGGATAGCGAATACATCATTCGTGCCATGCAGGAAGAAGATGTCGATGCCGTTGCACAAATAGAGCAGGAAGTACAGGAACATCCATGGACCAAAGGAAATTTCCTTGATTCACTGAAGGCGGGGTATCCGGCCTGGGTACTGACTGACCGCCAGAACACGGTGCTGGGTTTTTCAGTGCAAATGTTTGCGCCAGATGTGTCCCATTTGCTGCTGATTGGCGTGACACCGGGTTTTCAGGGGCAGGGCCTGGGTTCGCGTTTGCTGGGCTGGGCAGAACATAAAATGCAGGAAGCGGGGTTAAACCAGCAGGTGCTGGAGGTCCGGCCTTCCAACCAGCAGGCACGTGCTTTTTATGAACGGCATCATTATGCCCAGATTGGGGTGCGAAAAGGTTATTATCCCGGTAATAATGGGCAAAGTGAAGATGCCCTGGTGCTGCAAAAAGATATTGCCTGATTGTTTTTCCGGAAGTCCTGCTTGTTAAGGTCTGTTTTAAGGGGCGGGCTTATCCATTCAGCTATAACGCATTGCCCCACAGAAGAAGTGAAAGAGTAAGTTGATGATAGCCAATAATTTGAATCCTCCCGTTCCGGTACAGCCCCGCCTGAATCCTTTGCAGGTGTTATGGTTGCAGGAACTGGAGATTGATCAATTATGGGGGGCGCCTTTTGTTTCGGCCAAGCTGGGCAAAACGGGGCAGTCTCATGCCGTTTCGGGGCAAGCACCTGACACGGCGGCGGTGTCCGCACAAACGTCATCACAGGCATTCCGTCCGTCAACATCATCAACGGCAAGCCTTCCGGAACAAGCCGCTTTACAGCGAACAGCCAAACCCGTCCGTCCGGTTACCCCGGTTACGCCCAAACCCGAAGAGGCCAAACCTGTTGTGCCGGTACGTCCTGAGCTGGCCAATCTTGACTGGGCCGGTTTGCGTGACAGTGCGGCTAATTGCATGTCTTGTGATTTGGGCAGTTACCGCAAGCAGGCGGTTTTTGGTGAGGGCGATGTCCAGGCAGACTGGATGTTTATTGAAGAAGCGCCCGGAGAGCAGGATGACTGGCATGGGCAGCCTTTCAGGGGCAAGGCTGGCGAGTTGTTCAGCAATATTCTTAAGGCGATAGGGCTAAGCCGTGAGCAGGTATTTATTGCCCCGTTAATCAAGTGCCGGCCGATTGCCAATAAAGCGCCCTCAAAAGAAGAAATAGCCAGTTGCGCCGATTTTATCCAGGAACAGATCGCACGGGTCCAGCCAAAATGCATTGTGGTTTTCGGGCGTGCCGCCAATACACTGCTGGGCTCGAATGAGCCCACCGACGTTTTGCGTGGCAAGACGCATTCAATTACGGCAAAAAATGGGGTTCAAATACCCGTGGTAGTGACTTATCACCCCAACCATTTAATGGTCATGCAAAGCGATAAGGCAAAAGCATGGCAAGACTTGCAACGCGCCCAGCAACTTATGAATTCTTAACGCTCAAACGCTTTTCTGCGCCCGGCCATGCCCTATATCGCCAATTTCCTTGAACGTATCAGGGAATCGGCGCCTGTTGGACAGGCACCAGACAATAATGGTTGACATTAATACCGCAACAATGGCCCCAAAAATAATAATAATGGTATTGATATTCATGCCCATTGCAACCATGACGCCATAAACGGCAACCATGAACAGGATGTTAAGCTGCTCGTTAAAATTTTGTACGGCAATAGAATGGCCGGCCGATAGCAGGACATGGCCACGATGCTGCAACAGGGCATTCATGGGGACTACAAAATAGCCAGACAAGCCACCAATTAAAACCAGTACCAGGTAAACGCTCCAGTCGCTTTGTACCACCGTCATGAGCATGACGGCAAAGCCCATGACAATACCAATGGGTAAAACAGCCAGTGCCTTTGTAAGCGGCACCTTACCTGCCAGTACCGAGCCCAGCACCGTGCCAATGGCCGCCACCCCCATGAGGTTGGCTGATTGGGCAATGCTTAAATCAAGATGGTCGTGCCCCCATTGCAAAACCACCAGCTGCAAGGTGGCGCCCGCCCCCCAGAACAGGGTGGTAACCGCCAGTGAAATTTGACCAACCTTGTCTTTCCAGAGAATTTTGTTATAACCCCAGAATACTTTAAGTAGTTTGACAGGGCGGGTTTCCTGTTTGGGGTAAACGAAGTGGGTGTTGGGAATGAGCAGATTGCAGATGGCGGCCAGGATGTAAATACAGGCAATAATAACAAGGGCGGCTTCGGCAGGCGTTTTGGCAAAATAATTAATATAAGGGTGAGCCAGCAGCCAGTGCGACATTTCGGGGTCGGTCAGTTTGCCGCCCAGAACCACCCCTAAAATAATGGACAATACGGTAAGGCCTTCAATCCAGCTATTGCCCTTGACCAGGTCTTTGGGGGGGAGCAGTTCGGTCACGATGCCATATTTGGCGGGTGAATAGGCCGCTGCCCCGATGCCTACCAGCGCATAAGAAAAACAAACAATATAGGCATGCAGGGAATTGTTATCACCTGTAAAAAAGGCGAAACCAAACATCAGCAGGCAGCCGGATATTTTGATGGCATTGGTTACAAACATGACCCTTCCCTTGGGGAATGAGTCGGAGATGGCGCCGACAAATGCAGCCAGTGCAACATATGAAAAAGCAAAAAACCATTTCATTGCCGGGGTCATCCAGTTTGGCCCGTTCAATTCGGCAATGAGCGCAATAGCAGCAATAAATAGAGCGTTGTCGGCAAGCGAAGATAATGCCTGCGCGATCATGACGAGATAAAAACCTTTTTTCAAGCGAATTCCAATTTTTTTGCTTTTACTGATGGGGGCGTTTGCCAGTGGAAATATAGTTTTGCCAAACATTATTTTCAGTTACCCGGAACAGGCAAAACCGAACTGGTAAGTTTTAGTTGGGCAGTGACTTTTATTAACTATTTTTCGCATGCAGCTAGGTTATTATATAGGGTTTATGGCGTCATGTATTCTTTGCCTGTCATATTGCCTTAATCCAATTTCATAAAGTATTCCTGTTCAATAACGTGCGTTTAACCCAACTTAAATTATCCGGCTTTAAATCATTTGTCGATCCAACCACAATTCCCGTTCCCAGTCAGCTGGTGGGTGTGGTGGGGCCTAACGGTTGTGGCAAGTCAAATATTATTGACGCCGTGCGCTGGGTGCTGGGTGAAACCAGGGCTTCCGAATTGCGTGGTGAATCCATGCAAGACGTTATTTTTAACGGCTCAGGTAACCGTAAGCCGGCAGGGCGGGCTTCGGTCGAGCTGGTTTTTGATAACAGTGAAGGGCGGGCCGTCGGGCAATGGAGTACCTATGCCGAGATTGCCGTCAGGCGTGTTCTTACCAAAGATGGTGCCAGCAGTTATTACGTTAATAACCAGCAGGTCAGGCGTCGCGACATCCACGATATTTTCCTGGGAACCGGTCTGGGGGCCCGTGGCTACGCCATTATTGGCCAGGGCATGATTAACCGCCTGATCGAGGCCAAACCCGAAGAACTCAGGGTCTACCTTGAAGAGGCCGCCGGTGTGTCACGCTATAAAGAGCGTCGCCGTGAAACCGAAAACCGCCTGGCCGATACCCGTGAAAACCTTACCCGTGTCGAAGATATTCTACGCGAGCTGGAAAACCAGCTGGGTAAGCTTGAAGCGCAGGCGGAAGTGGCCAGCCAGTACCGTAACCTGCAAAATGAGGGTGAAAAAAAGCAGCATGTTTTGTGGATGATCCGCGAAGCCAATGCAAAAGCCGAAAGGCAGCGCAAGGCCGAAGAAACCGAAAAAGCGCAAACGGAACTTGAGGCGGCTCTGGCAGAATTGCGTTCTTCCGAAACGGCGGTTGAAACCCGGCGTCAGGCGCATTACCAGGCCAGTGACGCGGTTCATGCCGCGCAAACGGCCATGTATGAGGCCAATACGCAGGTTAGCCGCCTTGAAACGGAAATCAAACACGTGGTTGATTCACGCAACCGTTTGCATAGCCGTAAAGAACAGCTGAATAAGCAAATCCAGGAATGGGAAGAACAGTACCATCATTGCCTTGAGCAAATTGCCTCGCTCGAAGAGGAAATTGCCATGTCGGCCGAACAGGCAGAAGAATCGCGTGCCCGTGTAGAAGACATGCAATCCCGTTTGCCTGAAACCGACGACCGGGTCAGGGCGGCAACCGGCGAGCGTGAGGGCCTGCGCAGCAAACTGGCGGGCATAGAGCAAAACCTGGCCCTGGTGGGGCAGCAACAAAGGGAATCCGGCCGTCAGTTGCAGTTGCTAGAACAGCGCAAAGAAAGATTGCTGCGCGAGAAAAATGAAATTGCCATACCCGAAACCGGGCGCATGGAACAGTTGGCCGGTGACAAGGCCGCCGCCGAACAGCAGCTCGAAGAAGCACAGGGGCAGTTGTTAAGCCTTGAAGAGCAATTGCCCGAACTTGAAGAGGCAAGGCGTTTGGCACACAGTAATGCCCAGACAGAAAGCCAGAAATTGGGGCGCCTGGAGGCCCGGCTGGCCGCTTTGGTTAAACTGCAGGAAGATGTGCAAAAACAGGGGGCCCTTGAGCCCTGGCTGCAAAAACATGAATTGACCGGCCTGGGCCGTTTATGGCAAAAAATCCAGGTTGAACCCGGCTGGGAAACCGCGCTTGAATCAGTATTGCGCGAGCGCATGGCTGCCATTGAAATGCGCAACCTTGACATGGCACGTGCGTTTACCGAAGATGCGCCACCGTCACGCCTGGCGTTTTACCAGAAGCCGGCGGCGGCTCCTGTCGCAGCCATCGCCCCGGGTATGAAGCCGTTATCAGCCCTGGTGCGCTGTAATGACCCCGATCTTAAAACCCTTGTGACACAGTGGTTGCAGGGCGTTTTTATTGCCGAAGACCTTAACAGTGCGCTGGCCATGCGCCAGCAATTGCCTGAAGGTGGTATGTTTGTGGTTCAAAACGGTCATGCCGTTGATGCCCACGGTGTCTGTTTTTACGCGGCCGACTCCGAACAGGCGGGCATGCTGGCCCGTCAGCATGAAATAGAAAACCTGCAACGGGAAATCAAGGCGGTTCAGCTGATTGCCGATCAGGCCATCAGTGCCGTAGCCCGCAGTGAAAGTGCCTGGAGCCAGGTGTCACAGGCGATGGTGCCGGCGCGTCAGCGTCTGGCCGAATTAACGCGCCGGTCCCACGACCTGCAGCTGGAGTACACCCGTTTGCAGCAGCAAATCCAGCAATCAGACGACCGTTCCCGCCGTCTGGCCGAAGATCTGGCCGACATTGATATGCAGTGCGAAGAATTGCACGCTGTGATTGAATCTTCCGAGGTCCGCTTCGAAGAGCTGGATATGGAGCTGGGCGAAGTGCAAACCCGCTTTTCCGATGTCGAGCTACAGCTTGAAACGCTTACCCAAGAGGCTGAAGCGGCCAGGCAGGCACTCAGGGATATTGAGCGCTCGGCCCAAGAGGCCGAATTCAGCCAGCGTTCACTGGCGGCCCGTATTACCGAATTGAACCGGAATAAAGACCTGGCTCAGCATCAAAGTGCCCAGGCAAAAACCGAACTTGATAACCTGGAAGTGGAGCTGTTTGATTTTGATGAAGAGGCAACCCGCTCTGGTCTGCAGGAAGCACTGGAAATCAGGGCCGAAAAAGAAGAAGCATTGACCCGGGCCAGGATAGAACTGGATAATATTGCCGCAACCCTGCGCAACGCCGATGAAGGCAGGCTGGTGCTGGAGCAGTCACTGGAGCCGCAGCGGGCGCGCATCATGCAGCTGCAGCTCGATGAGCAGGCTGCCCGGCTGGCGGTGGAACAGTTCGCCGAGCAGCTTGACCAGCACGAGGTTAACCGTGATGCCCTGCGTGCCATGCTGGCCAATTCACCCGAAGACTGGCAAAAAGTGGGCTGGCTGCAGGCAGAAGTCCAGAAAATATCACGCCAGATAGAGGCATTGGGTTCAGTGAACCTGGCGGCACTTGATGAATTGAACGAAGCCCGGCAGCGCAAGGGTTTTCTGGATTCCCAGAACGAAGATTTATTATCGGCCATCAATACGCTTGAAGATGCCATCCGTAAAATCGACCGGGAAACCAGGGAGTTATTGCAAGATACGTTCAACCAGGTCAATGCCCATTTCGGAACGCTTTTCCCCAAACTGTTTGGCGGGGGGGAAGCCCGCTTAAGCATGACGGGCGACGAAATTCTTGATGCGGGTGTACAGGTTATGGCGCAGCCGCCAGGCAAACGCAACAGCACGATTCATCTTTTATCGGGTGGTGAAAAGGCCTTGACGGCAACGGCTTTGGTGTTCGCGTTATTTAAACTGAATCCGGCCCCGTTCTGCCTGCTTGATGAAGTGGATGCGCCGCTGGATGATGCCAATACCGAAAGGTATGCGAATCTGGTGAAAAGCATGAGTGACCAAACACAGTTTTTATTTATTTCTCATAATAAAATCGCGATGCAGATGGCTAAGCAATTAATTGGTGTTACGATGCAGGAACAGGGTGTTTCACGAATCGTTGCAGTTGATATTGACTCGGCTGTCCAGCTGGCAAATGAAGCATGATAATCATAGGGTAAAAAGGATATGAGTAATTTGCAACTAAGTCTGATAGCACTTGGGGTTGTACTTATTTTGTTGGTGTTGCTGTTTAACTGGTGGCAAGAACAGCGGGTTCAGCGCAAAATGCGCAGTAAGTTTCCCGAGCCCGAGCAAGATCCATTGCTAAGTGAAATTCCCTTGCAGAATCATCCGTCCGCCTTTCGTGAAGAACCGGTTTTTGGCGTCTCTGAAGAGGGCGAGCAGCCTGTTTCCCTGGACCCGGCACCGGCAGCGGTCTCTGCCAGGCAAGAGCACGATGAAGAAACTGTCGATGAAGTATGTGAGGGCGTTATCGACCTGCGTTTTCCGGCACCGGTTGGCGGGGCACAATTAATCCAGCATTTGCGGGCTTGCCGCAAGGCAGGCAGTAAAGCAATCCGTTACTTTGCCGAAACTGCAGATGGTTACCACCGTGCGAAACTGCATCCCGATGAAAGTTATACCTCATTGCAAATGGCTGTCGTGCTGGCCAATCGTCAGGGTGCCCTGACGAATATTGAATGGTCGCAGGCAGTGGTCATGGCCGATAAACTGGCCCATGTTTTTGATGCCAGCATGGAAAGCCCCGATGCCGAAGCCTTAATCAAACGTGCCCAGGTACTTGATGAACTGTGTGCCAGTCTTGACACCCAGGTCGGCCTTACCCTGAAACTTGAGGGTACCCAGCCGGTTTCTGCTATTGTGAGTATTGCCCGCAGAATGAGTTTTGTTGAATATGGCAATGATTTTGCCTGGTGCGATGAAAATGGCCAGCCACGGTTTCTGATGGTGCTGGCCAGTGAGCCAGGCCAGCAAGTGCGTTCTGCGGGGGTCGATCATATTGGCTTGCTGCTTGATGTGCCGCATAGCCCACCCGATGAACATTCATTTGCACGCATGGTTGCCGTGGGCAGGGAGCTGGCCACCGCCTTAAGGGCGCAACTCGTAGATGACTCGGGGCGTCCGGTGGTGGAAGGTGCCGAGGTGGCTATCGACAGAAAGCTGGTGGAACTTTATGCTGAATTTGAAAAACAGGGTATTCCTGCCGGTTCATCACGGGCGCAGCGGGTTTTTTCCTGAGTTGAAAGAAAATGGCAATAAAGCAGTATGACACCGAAGCGCAGTTGCATGCGCTTCGTAATGAAATCCGCAAGCATGATTATGCTTATTATGTAAAAGATGCCCCGCTTGTTTCCGATGCGCAATACGATGGCCTGATGCGCCAGTTGCAGGAAATAGAGGCGGCCCATCCCGAATTGGTTACCCCCGACTCTCCCACACAGCGTGTTGGCGGGGCGGCTTTGCCGGCTTTTGATAGTGTACGGCATGCCGTGCCCATGCTGTCATTGGGTAATGCCTTTGAAGAAGGCGATATTGCGGCTTTTGATAAACGCGTTACCGATGGCTTGCGCGATACCGCTTTTCTTGATCTGGCGGGTACGGTCGAGTACAACTGCGAGCTTAAACTTGACGGTCTGGCTATCAGTATGCGCTATGAAAACGGTTTGCTGGTAAGTGCCGCCACCCGTGGCGACGGGCAAACTGGTGAAAATGTCACCGCGAATATCCGTACCATTGCTTCAGTGCCCTTGCGTTTGCAGGGTGATAGCTACCCCGGGGTGCTTGAGGTGCGGGGTGAGGTATTAATGGATCGCCAGCAATTCCAGAAATTGAACCAGCAGCAAAGTGCCAGGGGTGACAAGGTTTTTGTCAACCCCCGCAATGCGGCGGCCGGCAGTTTGCGGCAGCTGGATCCGCGTATTACGGCCAAGCGTCCCTTGCGTTTTTTTGCCTATGGCTGGGGGGAAATTTCCACGGAATATGCCAATTTGCCACTAACGCACTCAGGCATGCTTGAATGGTTCAATCAATTGGGGTTCCCGCTGGTTCGTGAGCGCAAGGTGGTACAGGGGGCGGCAAGCCTGCTTGAGTTCTATAAACACGTTAGTGAGATCCGTACAAACTTGCCCTATGATATTGATGGCGTGGTTTATAAGGTTAACCTGCTTGAGGCCCAGCGGGCTTTGGGGTTTGTTTCACGGGCTCCCCGTTTTGCCATTGCCCATAAATTTCCCGCAGAAGAAAGCAGCACCCGTTTGCTTGGCATAGAGGTGCAGGTTGGGCGTACCGGTGCACTCACGCCAGTGGCGCGTTTACAGCCGGTATTTGTTGGCGGGGTAACGGTTACCAATGCCACTTTGCACAATGAAGATGAAATCCGCCGTAAAGATGTACGCATCGGTGATACCGTTATTGTACGCAGGGCCGGTGATGTAATTCCAGAGGTGGTCAGGCCTTTGCCTGAGCTGCGTCCGCCTGATGCCCAAGCATTCGTGATGGTGACGGCTTGTCCGGTATGTCATTCTGCGATAGAGCGTTTGCCCGATGAAGCCGTTTCCCGCTGTACGGGCGGGCTTTTCTGTGAGGCCCAGCGTAAACAAAGTTTCCTGCATGCCGCCAGCCGCAAGGCGCTTGATATTGAAGGGTTGGGTGAAAAAGTGATTGACCAGCTGGTAGAGCAGGGCTGGGTACATTCACTGGCCGATTTATATCGCCTGTCGGTAGAAAAATTAATGGGGCTTGAGCGTTTCGGGCGTAAGTCAGCCGAGAACCTGGTTAATGCGATTGAAAAAAGCAAACAGGTTGAACTGGCCAGGCTTATTTATGCGCTGGGTATCCGCCATGTGGGTGAAACCACCGCCCGTGATCTGGCCAGCCATTTTGGCAGCATGGCAGCTCTGATGCAGGCCAATGAAGAAAGCTTGCTGGCAGTGCCTGATGTCGGGCCGGTTGTCGCCGGTTCCATTATCCGTTTTTTTGCCGAACAGCATAATAAAGACGTGATTGCCGATTTGCAGGCGGTCGGGTTAAGGCCAAAAGTGTCAGAACAGCCTAAAAGTACTGCCCTGGCCGGTAAAACATTTGTTTTAACCGGGACTTTGCCAAACTGGACACGAGACGAAGCCGCTGCGTTCATTATGGAAGCAGGGGGGAAAGTGACGGGTTCCGTATCTAAAAAAACCGGCTATGTGGTTGCCGGTGAAGACGCAGGCAGCAAGCTTGAAAAAGCCAGGGAACTGGGCGTTACCGTGATTGATGAAGGGCAGCTGAAAGCGTTGCTGGCTCAGGAAGACTGATTGCCAGGCCTGGAAGGTTCCCGTTCCCATGCTCTGAAGTGACCCCCAATAAGTTGAATAGGTGTCCAACTTTTGGGGGCTACTTCACTCTTGCGTAGGAACGACATGCCATTGGCAGGTACTTATTTCTTCGCTGCCGCTTTTGCTTCCACAATTTCAACTTTGGCTGCATCACGCAGTTCTTTCATATGCTTTTGCAGGGCTTGCTGGCTAAGCATTTGTTGCAGTTGTGGTTTCACTTCTTCCAGTTTTGGTGGTTGTGCGGCGCGTTCGTCGTCAACCTGGATGATGTGCCAGCCAAATTGTGATTTAACGGGTTTGCTTAACAGTTGGCCTTTTTTCGCACCTTTAACAGCGTTGGCAAATTCAGGAACGTAGTTTTCGGCAGGAGCCCAACCTAAATCACCACCGTTGTTGCCACTGCCAGAGTCAATGGATTCTTTTTTGGCGACATCGGCGAATTTGGCTTTTTTGTCTTTAATGCTTTTCAGCAGTTTATTGGCGGCGGTTTCATCTTTAACCAGAATATGTTTTACCTTGTATTCTTTTTTGGCCGCGTTTTCTTTTACGATTTCATCGTAAGTTTTCTGGATGTCGGCATCGGAAATCTGGTTTTTGGCACTCCATTCCTGTAGCAGGGAGGCAATCAGGATTTCCTGGCGGGCGTTGTTCAGGGCGGTAACTACATCTTCTTTTTTATCGATGCCGGCTTTTTCAGCTTCCTGGATTAAAACAGCACGGTTGATAAGCTCATTGGTTAACTGGCTGCGGAATTCGGGGGTGTCCTGGGCACCACGGGCAACCAGGGCCTTGACGGTACTGTTCAGTTCCGCTTCGGTAATGGCTTTGCCATTGACTGTTGCTACGTTCTGTGCAAAAGCAGGCAAGGCAACCGCGCAGGTTGCGGCAAGTAACATAAAACGTTTCATAGCTTTCCTTTTTGAAAATCAAATAGTGGTTTGCGTTTGAATGGCAAGCGCATGGATTGGAAATGGTATCAGGTCATTCAGGGCTTCATAAACCAGACGTTGCCGGGCAACGCGGTTCAGGCCGTTGAAATGGGCAGAGGTAATGTTTACGCGGTAATGACCAGCCCCGTTTTTACTGCCGGCATGGCCGGCATGCAAATGGGAGTCATCTTCGATTTGCAGGTTTACGGGTTCCAGGCGGGCAAGCCGGTCTTTAATTAATTGAATGCGGTCGGACATAGGGAATCAGTTTTTTTCGGGAAGATCAATGTAACGGCTGATCCAGAGGGATTGGCCAATGGCAAAAACGATAAGGAGTATGGTCATGCCAAACACTTTAAAGGTAGCCCATTGGTCGAGGGTGAAATAACCCGAGAAAGCAATAAACAGATTAATGGCGCCGGCAATAATGAAAAAGCCTGACCAGCTGTAATTGAGCTTGTCCCAGACGTGGTTCTCCATTGCCATTTGGGCTCCCAGCATTTTCTGGATGAGATTCTTTTTGAAAATGAATTTGCCGCCCAGTAAAATGACCGCAAACATCCAGTATAGAACCGTGGGTTTCCATTTGACGAACGCTTCATTTTGAAAATAAATGGTGGCACCACCAAATACGACAATGATAATAACGTTCATCCAGTTGGTGGCTTCGATGGGCCGGTTGCGGATTTTTAACCAGATGATTTGCGCGACACTGGCGGCAATGGCTACCCAGGTGGCGATATAAATATCGGCAAGCTTGAAGGCGACAAAAAATAAAACAAGCGGAAAAAAATCAAACAGGAACTTTTTCATTCAGCGGGTTCAAAACGTAAGGAAAGAGAGTTGATGCAATAACGCAGCCCTGTTGGCGGTGGGCCATCAGGGAATACATGCCCCAGGTGCGAGTCACAGACATTACACAGGATTTCAGTGCGGATCATACCGTGGCTGGTATCTGTTTCTTCTCTGACATGTTCGGGGTTGATTGGTTCAAAATAACTTGGCCAGCCGCAGCCTGCATCAAATTTTGTGTCTGATGAAAAGAGCGGGGTGCCGCAGCCCACGCAGCGGTATATGCCAGGCGTGAAGGTGTCCCAGTAACGGCCGGTAAAAGCCCTTTCGGTGCCTTTTTGCCTGGCTACGTAATATTCTTCAGGGGTCAGCTCTTGCTGCCACTGTGCGTCGGATTTATTGATTTTCACAGTTCACCTGTTAAAAGCATAATTAACCATTTTAAATGAAAATCGGCCCCTGTGTTTTATTCTTGGGAATTAGTTGTTGAATTTGTTACATATTGTTGGCTCAAGAGGAAAAAACGCTTCAGGAAGCCGTATTCTGGCAATAATGTTTGTGCCAACGTTGCTTCTGTGACAATCTGCAAGCCTGGAAATGTTAATATTGCCGTTTTCCTTTTGTTTTTTGTTACCTTCAAACTTTTCACGTGATCTTTCTGTCCATGGAGACAAATAAGAATGAAGCTTGTTAAATTATCCTCTATATCAGCGTTGGTGGCGTCGGCTTTTATTGGCACGGCAATGGCGCAAACCGTTGTCAATGTGGGCGTTTCCGTATCTGCCACCGGGCCGGCCGCTTCTTTGGGCATCCCCGAGAAAAATACGGTTGACGTTATTCCAACCGATGTTAATGGCGTGACCGTCAAGTATTTCGTGCTTGATGATGCCACAGACACTGCCCAGGCTGTCCGGAACATGCGTAAGCTGATCAGTGAAAACAATATTGATGTCATGGTGGGTAGCACCGTTACACCGGGTTCATTGGCCATGGTTGATGTCGCCGCCGAAAATAAAGTGCCGGTTATTAGCCTGGCCGGAAACGCCGTCGTGGTGGAGCCTCAGGAAGGTGCCAAAAAATGGGCCTTCAAAACCCCGCAAAATGACTTCTTAATGGCGCAGGCACTGGCCCATGCCATGAAACAGGCTAACGTTAAAAAACTGGGCTTTATTGGTTTTGCCGATGCTTATGGCCAAAGCTGGTTGCAGGAAGTGAAAAATGTCCTGAAAGATACTGATATCAAAATCGTGGCCGAAGAAAGCTATAACCGCCCCGATACCAGTGTGACCGGGCAGGTTCTGAAACTGATTGCGGCCAAACCTGATGCCATCCTGATTGGTACAGCCGGCACACCGGGCGCATTGCCACAGCGTGAGCTGAAGCAGCGTGGCTTTAAAGGCCAGCTGTATCATACCCATGGTTCAGCCAATAGCGATTTCTTAAGGGTTTGCGCCAAGGCTTGTGAAGGCCTGGTATTACCGGTTGGCCCATTGCTGGTAGCCAGTCAGTTAAGTGATAGCAACCCGGTCAAGGCAGAAGGCCTGTCTTATATTGAAAGCTATGAAGCCAAGTTCGGTGCGGGTTCCGTGAGTGTATTTGGTGGTCATATGTGGGATGCCGGCGCTCTTATCAATGCCGCTATTCCCAAGGCGATTGCCAGTGGTGCCCAGCCTGGTAGCGAAGCATTCCGTGTTGCCATGCGTGATGCCCTTGAAAGCAGCACTGATGTAAAAGGTGTACATGGAATTTTCAATACCAATGCCAACGATCATACCGGCCTTGATGATCGCTCACGTGTATTGGTAAAAGTGGTTGATGGTAAATGGGTTTACGATGAAGAGCTGAATAAGTAATCATCATTCATGCAGCCTGCAAGGGCTGCCCCTGTCTATGCTTTCTGTATCCGCGACGTGGCCCGCTGTTTTGTAATGGCGGGCCACCTTCACAGAAGATGACAGGATAACTGTTCAAAATATTAATGAGAAAAAGATAGATGGATTGGTCTATTGCTAAAATACTGATGCAGGACGGTTTGGTAACCGGGGTTATTTATGCCCTGATGGCCGTTTCGCTGGTACTGGTATTTGCCGTGACTCGCATTATTTTTATTGCCCAGGGCGAGTTTGTCACTTTCGGTGCGTTAACCTTTGCCATTATGTCCGATGGCCGGGCGCCAGGCACAATCTGGTTATTACCCCTGTTTGGTGTCTTGCTGTTCCTGAAAGAGCTGTATTTAGTTTACAAAGGAAAAAACTGGCAGTCACTGTTAAAGTCCTTTGCCTGGCTGGTGTTGTACCCGCTGTTATTGTTATGGGCCGTTCCTGTTATTCTGGCCATGGAACCTTCTTTGTGGGTCAAGGCTTTCCTTACCCTGTTGCTGGTGGTGCCGTTGGGCCCAATGGTATACCGTATTGCCTATGAGCCGGTAGCCGAGCATTCCGTACTTACCCTGTTAATTGTTTCCATCGCGGTGCATTATGCCTTTGTCGGGCTGGGGCTGGTGTTCTTTGGTGCCGAAGGCTGGCTGGTGTCCGAGCCATTCTTTGATGGCATGGTAGAGCTGTTCTCGCTGAGCTGGTCATACCAGAGCCTGTTTGTGATTGGCATGACGGTTGTGATTATTGCCGCATTATGGCTGTTTTTCGGTAAAACACTGTATGGTCGCGCCTTGCGTGCCACCGCCGTGAACCGTCGTGGTGCCCGTCTGGTGGGTATCAGTACCGGCATGTCAGGTCACCTTACGTTTTTCCTTACCGCTTTGGTTGGGGTGGTGTCAGGCATCATGATTGTGTCTTTCATTACCATTACCTATGAAACCGGTTTCATGATTGGCCTGAAAGGCTTTGTGGGGGCTATTATTGGCGGGCTGGTCAGCTATCCTCTGGCGGCTTTTGGTGCAATAGCGATTGGTATTATCGAGGCTTTCACTACGTTCTGGGCTAGTGATTACAAAGAAGTGATTGTGTTTGGAATTGTGGTTCCCGTTCTGCTGTTGCGTTCCATTTTAGTCAAGCACGAAGAGGATGATGAATAATAAAATGAAACGTCTATTTTTAGCTATCTTTCTTGTTTTCCTGGCCGTTTTACCCGTTTTTCCGGCAACGCCAGAGTTCTGGATTAACCAGATGAACTCTATTGGTATTGCCAGCCTGGTGGTGTTGGGGCTGGTGGTGCTTACTGGTGTGGGTGGGTTGACCTCTTTTGGCCAGGCTGCCTTTGTGGGTATAGGGGCTTATGCCACTGCCTATCTGTCCACCAGTGCAGGTTACTCACCCTGGCTGGGTCTGGTATTGGCCATTGCGCTTACCTTTTTTGTTTCTTATATTCTGGGGCAAATTACCTTGCGTTTGTCAGGCCATTACCTGCCGCTTGCCACGATTGCCGTTTGCCTGGTTTTTTATTATTTATATGGCAACATGGGGTTCCTGGGGCGTCACGATGGTATTCCAGGTATTCCACCCATTGAGATTTTTGGTTTTTCCCTTCTTAAGGCCAAACATGTTTATTACCTGATCTGGGTGCTGGTGCTGTTTGCCGTCTGGACTAGCAAAAACCTGCTTGATTCACGTCCGGGTCGTGCAATCCGCTCGCTTAAAAGTGGTGCGGGTATGGCAGAATCTTTTGGCGTGCATACCCAGTATTACAAGGTGGTTGCCTTTGTTTATGCCGGCGTGCTGGCGGGTTTGGCAGGGTGGCTGTATGCACACGAGCAGCGTGCGGTCAGCCCCAGTACCTTTGGCATCAATTATGGTATTGAATACCTTTTCATGGCCGTGATTGGGGGTTCCGCCAGTATCTGGGGGGCGGTTTTCGGTTCGGCCCTTATCCTGACCATGAAAGACAAAATCCAGGATATTGTGCCCGCCTTGTTAAATACAACGGCAAACTTTGAAATGGTGGTGTTTGGTATTTTAATGGTACTGATTCTGCACCATGCCCGTGAAGGTTTGTGGCCCATTCTGGTGAATTTTTTCTCCCGTATTACCGGTCGCCAGCTGGCACCGGTACGTGAAGTACCCCAGGCCGCTTCCGCTTTGCCGCAACGGGCCAAACCCGGGCACGGCCAGCTTATTCTCGAGGTGAATGACATTCGCAAAGAGTTTGGCGGTTTGGTGGCGGTCAATGACATCAGTTTCAGTATTAAGGCGGGTGAAATCATGGGCCTGATCGGGCCTAACGGGGCAGGTAAAAGTACCAGTTTCAACCTTATTACCGGGGTGCATTCCCTTACCAGCGGCTCCGTGCGTTTCATGGGTCAGGAAATCGGTTCCCTGTCTTCCCGTAAAATTGCCGCCCTGGGTGTGGGCAGAACCTTCCAGCACGTGCAATTGCTGCCAACCATGAGTGTGCTTGAAAACGTGGCCCTGGGCACGCATTTGCGTACCAATACCGGTATTGTGCAAAGCCTGTTGCATATCGAGCGTGATGCCGAAGCCCAAATGTTGCAAGAGGCCAAAAAACAGCTGGAGCGCGTTGGTTTGGGTGATTATATCCATGAACAGGCGGGTAACCTGTCACTGGGCCAGCAGCGTATTGTGGAAATTGCCCGTGCCCTGGCACTGGACCCAACCCTGCTGCTGCTTGATGAACCGGCAGCCGGCCTGCGCTACAAAGAAAAGCAGGAATTGGCAAAAGTGCTTTCCGCCTTGCGCGATGAAGGCATGAGTATCCTGCTGGTTGAACATGATATGGATTTTGTGATGCGTCTTACCAATCACCTGGTGGTGATGGATTTCGGTACCAAAATTGCCGAGGGCACACCGGAACAGGTGCAAACCAATCCGGTCGTGCTGGAAGCTTATCTGGGTGGTGTCGATGACGATTTAAGTATCTCGGTTCAGAAGGATGCAACAGCATGAGTACATTATTGGAAACACAGAATCTGTGTGCGCAGTACGGGAAAGTGCTGGCCATACAAAACATCAACCTGAAAGTGAACAGCGGGCAGGTGGTAACCGTGATTGGTGCCAACGGGGCCGGTAAGTCAACCTTGCTCAATTCCATCATGGGTTCATTGCCCAATACCGGTTCGGTGCAGGGGCACGTCTTGTATAAGGGAAAGGAAGTCAGTCGCCAGATTGTGGAAGACCGGGTGGCCGATGGCCTGTGTCTGGTGCCCGAAAAACGGGAGCTGTTTGCCAGTATGCCTGTAGAAGACAATCTGTTGCTGGGCGGCTTCCGGCGTTACCGCATGAGGGAAAAAGGTTGGAAAAATACGCTTGATGAGGTGTATGAGCTGTTTCCCCGCCTGCAGGAACGACGCATGCAAAATGCCGGCACCCTTTCGGGTGGTGAACGGCAAATGCTGGCGGTTGGTCGTGCTTTAATGGGCAAACCCAAAGTGCTTATGCTTGATGAACCCAGCCTTGGCCTGGCACCTTTAGTGGTAAAAGAGGTTTTTCATATCATTATGCGCCTGCGTGAAGCGGGGGTGTCCATTTTGCTGGTGGAACAGAACGCCCGGGCAGCCCTGCAGGTGGCCGATTATGGCTATGTGCTGGAAATGGGTGAGGTTCGCATTGAAGGCGAAGCGTCCAGTTTAATCAATGACCCGCGTGTGATTGAAAGCTATCTGGGTTTTGGCAAGCAGCAGGCTGAAGAATAGCTTGATGCCGTTCGGCTTTGCCCAAAATGAAAAATGGTTCAGTATTGAACCATTTTTTTTGTATGCAAGAGAAGATGGCGGCTTTATTTGCCTGCAGGGGTTTTTTCCTTGTATTCACACAAATCATTAATGCCGCATTGGGGGCATTTTGGCTTGCGGGCCAGGCAAACGTAGCGCCCGTGCAGAATGAGCCAGTGATGGGCATTGAACATATATTCTTTTGGTACAAACCTAAGCAGTTTTTTTTCAACTTCAACGACATTCTTGCCGGGGGCAATGCCGGTGCGGTTGGATAAACGGAAAATATGGGTGTCCACCGCCATGGTGGGGTGCCCGAAAGCGGTATTGAGCACCACGTTTGCGGTTTTACGGCCGACACCGGGCAGGGCTTCAAGGGCCTCCCGGTCATCGGGTACTTCCCCGTTATGTTTTTCCTGCAAAATTTCACAGGTACGCAAGGCGTTTTTTGCCTTGGTTTTATATAAGCCAATCGTACGGATGGCTTCGGTAAATGCGTCCAGCCCCATATCCAGGATATCTTGCGGGGTTTTACAGGTATCAAAGATATTGCGGGTGGCAATATTGACCGAGCGGTCAGTGGCCTGGGCGGACAGTAACACCGCAATCAGCAGCTGAAAGGTGTTTTCATATTCCAGCTCGGTGGTGGGGTTGGGGTTGGCAGCCGCAAAGCGGGCAAAAATCTCTTTTCTTTTATTGGCATTCATAGTCAATTTTTGATAGAGGGTGATAAACGACCCCCAATACGGGTTTGGGCTGATGGTTTATGGCGTTGCGTAAAACTATTTATTGGCTGCCTGCTGGCGACGCTCACGGGCACGCTGCAGGGCCAGGGCAATGGCTTCTTTTTTAATTTGCTCGGCGGTTTTGGCCGGTGCATTTGCAGTGGCCGGGGTGGTTGGTGTCGTATTGAAAGTAGCCGTTTGGGTTGAGTGCTGGTTAAGCCGGGCTTCTTCCTGCAGGCTGAGTTTTTGCAGGCGGATGGCACGCTGTTCATGGCGAATGCGGGCTGAGGCAGCGTCTTGCCGTGTCCAGCTGCGGTTGGCATTGACCATGCTAATACAGTCTACCGGACAGGGGGCAACGCATAAATCACAGCCGGTGCACAGCTCCGGGTCTACCGTATGCATGAATTTGTTGGCGCCAATAATGGCATCAACCGGACAGGCGCGAATACACAGGGTACAGCCAATGCAGTGGGCTTCATCTATAACAGCGACCTGCAGGGGTATTTCGGTGCCGCATTCGGGGTCCAGGGGCAGTTCAGGTACCTGTAGCAGGCTGGCCAGCTGCTGGATGCCGGTAAGCCCGCCGGGGGGGCAACGGTTAATGTCGGCTTCCTGGTTGGCCAGGGCCTGGGCATACGGATTACAGCCATCGTAACCACATTTTGTGCATTGCGTTTGTGGCAGGATAGCATTGATTTTTTCAATGAGGGAATTGGGTGTCATGGCTAAAAATAAAAAAGGACCTGTTGAACAGGCCCTTGTATTTTAACCGGAAGTTTAACCCTGATCGACGTTATTAATGAAATCTTTCACTTTTGGAAAGATATTATTGCGCCATTTTTTGCCAGAGAAAATACCATAGTGACCGGAACCGGCCGCTATCATATGGACTTTATCGGCATTGGGGATATTGCCACACAGCTCATGGGCAACACGGGTCTGGCCATGACCGGTAATATCGTCAAGCTCACCTTCCACGGTCATGAGTTTGACATTGCGGATATGGTCGGGGTCTACCCGGACACCACGGACATCCCACAGGCCACGGGGTAACAGGTGTTCCTGGAAAACGACATGGATGGTGTCCAGGTAGTATTCGGCTGGCATATCCAGCACCGCATTGTATTCATCGTAGAATTTGCGGTGACTGTTGGCTTCCATCTCGTTGCCTTTCATGAGGTTGAGATAGTAGTCGTAATGGGACTGTACGTGCTTGTCGGTGTTCATGGAGACGAAACCGGCGTGCTGTAAGAAGCCAGGATATACTTTGCGGCCAACGCCAGGGTAGCGGGAGGGTACCACGTGAATTAACTGGTTTTCAAACCAGGAATGGGGTTTGTTGCGCGCCAGGCCATTGACCTCGGTGGGCGAGTAACGGGTATCCAGCGGGCCACCCATCATGATCATGCTTTTTGGCATACAGGGATCTTTTGCGCCTGCCATTAATGAAATGGCGGCCAGAACCGGTACGGTAGGCTGGCAGACCGACATGACATGCAGGTCGGGGCCCAGGCTGCGGATAAAATGCTGGACATATTCGACATAGTCATCAAGGTGGAATGTACCCTGGTATGAAGGAATCATGCGGGCATCGATCCAGTCGGTGATGTAAACATCGAAAGACGTTAACATGGTGCGGACGGTATCGCGCAGCAGGGTTGCATGGTGCCCGGAAAGCGGGGCAACAATAAGTACTTTCGGGCCGGGTTTGTTGCCCGGTACGTTTTCACGCACAAAGTGCACCAGATTACAGAAAGGCATGCCAATGGCAATTTCCGTATGAACCGCAACTTCGGTATCTTCTATCTGGACAGAATCAATTTCCCATTCGGGTTTTTCATATTCTTTACCCAAACGGTGAATGAGCTCAAAACCGGCAGAAATCTGTTTTGAGTTGGGAATATAGGCGTATGGACTATATGGATTGGAAAACAGCTGTGAACCTATGTTCATGAAAGCAGACATAGGAGACAGGATAGAACGGCCCAACTCATGAAATTGATACAACATAATCTCACTTCCTTAATATTTTATTACCAATGGAATCATTGGTCATTGGGCAAAGTCTAGCACCAGTAATTTGCATATGACATCAGGAAATGAAAATTTTGACCGAAAACAGACGAAAATTAGGGAAATTACCATTATGTGACATGACATAAACCCGGTTTACCAGTAGTTTTCTACCGCAAGATTACCCGGAATGCCACGCCGGCCGGTTGCAAAACCTTTTTCTCCCAGTATTTTCCTGGCTTCGGAAAGCATATCGGGGTTGCCACACAGCATGATTCTTGATTGTTCCGGATCCAGTTTTATATTGCTTAACTGTTCCAGCTTGCCATTGCTGATAAGGGTTGTAAGGCGTTCTTGCGGATGGTTTTTATAGGCTTCACGGGTAGGCAGGGCCAGGTAAACAAAACGCTCACCAAATTGTTGCTGCCATTTGGCTATTTCATCCTGGTAAGTGAGTTCTTCGCAGAAACGCACGCCATGGGCAAGGATGACTTTATCGAAGCGTTCCCAGGTAGCGGGTGAATTCAGCATGGATATATAGGCTGACAAACCGGTTCCGGTTGCCAGCAGCCATAGGGTGCCCCCCTGGGGGAAACGCTCAATGGTCAAAAAGCCAAAAGCGGTTTTATCGATATAGATAGGGTCGCCAACCTTGAGTTGGGCCAGGCGGGGGCTGAATTCGCCTTCAGGTACAACAATGGAATAGAAAGACAGAAAGTCATCCTGTGGCGTGCTTACCATAGAGTAAGCGCGCCATATGCTTGGTTCGGCCAACGGGTCATGATCGGCAGGCAGGCCGATTCGGGCAAATTGACCGGGCTCGAACTGAAAGTCGGGGTGACGGGTTGTTGAGATGGAAAAAAGTTTTCCGGGTACCCATTCATTGATTTCGGTTACGGTTTCATGGGTGTATTTTTTATCTGTCATATTTTTCTGTCTTTCCAGTAGCCTTATTTTTCAAGGTATTGAAGCTTGTCGGGTACGTTATTCCATTCATCAGCGTCATCAAGCGGCTTTTTGGAGCGGCTGATAGTGGTGAACTCAGGGCTGAGGTCGGCGTTGATCTTGATGAAATGAATCTGGTCCTGGGGAACGTCCTCTTCAGCAAAAATCGCATTGGCAGGACATTCCGGAATACAGACGGCACAGTCAATGCATTCATCGGGGTCAATAATAAGGAAATTGGGGCCTTCCTTGAAGCAGTCAACGGGGCATACATCTACGCAATCCGTGTATTTGCATTTGATACAGTTTTCGGTAACGACGTGAGTCATTCATTACTCCAATAAAACGACATTTAAAAATGTGATTTTACCTAATCTTGGAATACTTATCCCTCAAAACCCTATGAGCTGTGATATGGTTATGGAAAATTAAATTGTGATTGACATGATTATTACATCGCTTTTAGATACAGACCTATATAAATTCAGCATGATGCAGGTCGTGCTGCACCAGTTTCCCGGTGCCCACGTAGAATACCGTTTCAAGTGTCGTTCCAAAGGCGTGAACCTGCGCCCGTATTTAGATGAAATACGCCAGGAAGTGCATGCCTTGTGCCAGCTTAAATTCACCGAAGACGAGCTGGATTACCTGCGAAACCTGCGTTTCATAAAAAGCGATTTCGTTGATTTCTTAAGCCTGTTCCATTTACCTGAAAAATGCATAGATATTTCCGAAGGTGAAGAAGAGGGTGAGATTGCCATCGAGGTCAAGGGGCCCTGGCTGCATACCATCCTGTTTGAAATACCTGTTCTGGCGATTGTGAATGAAGTGTATTTTCGCAACGAATATAAATCGCTCGACTGGCAAGAGGGCATCCGTCGCCTGGATGCAAAAATAGGGCTGGTCCAGGAGGCCAGTGACCTGCAAAGTTTCAAGGTGGCTGAATACGGTACCCGCCGGCGTTTTTCCAAAGCCTGGCATCATGAAGTGCTTAGGGGCCTGAAAGAAAAAATGGGCAATCATTTTGTGGGCACCAGTAACGTGCTCATGGCCAAAGAATACAATACCACCCCGCTGGGTACCATGGGGCACGAGTACCTGCAGGCATGCCAGGCCCTTGGCCCCCGTTTGCGCGACTCCCAGGTGTTTGCCCTTGAAATGTGGGCCAAAGAATACCGTGGTGACCTGGGTATTGCCCTGTCTGATGTTTATGGCCTGAATGCTTTCCTGCGTGATTTCGACATGTATTTCTGCAAGCTGTTTGATGGTGCCCGTCACGATTCAGGCGACCCGTTTGAGTGGGGTGAACGCATGATCGCCCATTACCAGGCCAACCGGGTAGACCCAAAAACCAAGGCGCTGGTTTTTTCAAATAACCTGAATTTCCAAACGGCGATTGATATTGCCCGCCGTTTTCAGGGGCGTTGCAAGGTATCGTTTGGCATTGGCACCAATCTTACCAACGATCTGGGGGTTCCCGCCTTGCAGGTTGTGATGAAAATGGTGCGCTGCAATGGCCAGCCGGTAGCCAAGGTTTCCGACGAGCCCGAAAAAACCATGTGCGATGATCCGGCTTATCTGTCTTATTTGCGGCATGTCTTTGATTTGCCTGCCGCCTGATTTTTTCTCAAAACCTTTTACAGGAAATCCTTAAATGAGCGATATTAAACGTACCAATGTAGGGCCCAGAATGTCTGATATGGCGGTTTATAATGGCGTTGCCTATCTCGCCGGCCAGGTGCCCGATGATGCGTCACTGGATATGGAAGGGCAAACCGCCCAGGTGCTGGCAACGATAGACGGCTTACTGGCACAGGCAGGTACCAGCAAGGAAAAAATCCTGATGGCACAGGTTTTTGTGGCCAATATCGCCGAGTTCCCGGCCATGAACAAGGCATGGGACGAATGGGTTTCCAAAGAAAACGCGCCACCCCGTGCCACCATTGAAGCGCGCTTGGCCAACCCTGATTACAAGGTGGAAATTGTTGTTACGGCAGCGCTGTAAATTTTAAGTTTCAAGTTTTAAATAGTTGTTAAAGGGGGCTGCGGCCCCCTTTATGCTGTGGCTGCCACTTGTTCCATGCTCCCGTATGGGAATGCTATTTCATAACCACGCATAAAGCGTGCCGCCCACTTCTGCTGCCTGGGCCAGTTGTTCGGCAGTCAGGGTTTTGGGGGCCAGGATTTCTTCTTTGGTCTGGCTGGCCGTGTTCAATATAATGGGGGTAACCTGTTCTTTCAGGCGCCAGCCGGTACAAATGCGCTGCAATTGCCGTAA
>JAAYHN010000294.1 GCA_012735395.1 Alcaligenaceae bacterium
AATCAAGCTGGCCTTACCAGCCATAAAGCGCTGCAGCCAAGCCAGGCTTTACCCCAGCTTACTCAGGAAGTAGCCAGAGCAAAAGCCTTGTTAGATTCCGATGCTGCGGCATTGTCCAGGCATTTGCAACACCAGCCTGGTGTTTTATGGCTGATATTTCGGCGTTCTGCAGTACAGGATTGGGACGTTCGTAAAAAAATGCTTGAAAACCATGTGGATACTAACCGCAAGCATTATTTGATGGCCGAATCTTTGCTTCGTGATGCCACAGTTTGGCATGAGCGGATGAATGAACTTTCCACGCAGGCCCAGGCTACAGCGAAACAACTTGAAAAGGTGAGTCGTGATATTTCAGTAAATATCACGCTGCAACAGGCAAAAGAAAATCTTGACAGGGCAGAGCAGCTGTTAGGGCAAACACAAGCCAATCAACAAAGTGTTCAGCAAAAGCATCAATCGGTATTTGCCCAGTTTCACCAGTTCCATGCAGAGCTGAAGCAGCTGGAACAAAGGTTGACAGAAATCAAACCTGTCTTGACTAAAGCGGGTTTGATTGATACCAATCGTCCGGCCTGGCACTTAATGAATCAGCCAAGAGATGAGTTTCACAAGGCTTCCCCATACCAGGACGATGAGTTGTTATTTACAGCCCGTCGGGCGTTATTCATCGCATCAATGAACCTGCATAAGGCTTTCCTGATGAATAGCTGGAAAAAAATGAAACCCACATTAGCGGCATTTGTATCTGTGTTACAGGGCGAACTGTCACCGTCTAGGGTTAAAGGAGGGGTGATGGCCTTATGGGACGCCTTCTTTCTTGCGGTGCCGCTGGTATCAACAACCTTTGCTTCATTTCCAAGGCTTTTTAAAGGGGTAGGAAGTGAAAATCTTGCATGGGTATTGATTGACGAGGCGGGGCAGGCCGCACCTCAGCAGGCGGTAGGGGCTTTGTGGAGAGCCAGGCGGGCTGTCATCGTTGGAGATCCCATTCAATTGGAACCGGTAGTTGGCATTCCAGAGGAGTTGGTGGATCCATTGGTTAAGTATTGTGGCACGCCTGCCATGTATGTACCTCCCCAGGCATCTGTGCAGACATTGGCTGATCGGTCCAACCGGTTTGGTACTTATCTTGCCGCTAGTGACGCTGACACTAAAATTTGGTTGGGTTCTCCTTTAGTCGTACACCGCCGTTGCCTTAATCCTATGTTTGATATTTCCAATGCTGTGGCTTATGACAATAAAATGGTCTATGGTACCTTCGGTAAATTGGATAATGAGCCTGTTCCAAGCCACTGGATTGATGTTCCAAATAGTGGGGCGATTGGGCATTGGATTCCGGCACAAGGAGAGAGGGCCATGAAGAAAATAAAGGCTCTGATAGGAGGCAGGCTAAGGGATGGTGATAATAAATTGCGCATTTATGTTATTTCTCCCTTCAAGATTGTGGTTGAAAATATGCGTAATTTGCTGAAAGAGTCATTCAATGACCAAGATGCTAATGAAATGTGTGGAACGGTTCATACATTTCAGGGTAAAGAAGCTGATTATGTGCTCTTTCTGTTAGGTGGCGACCCTGATAAAGCAGGGGTTATATCCAGTTTTGCAGGCCGCAAACCCAATTTGGTGAATGTGGCGGTAACGCGGGCAAAAAAACGGCTCTATGTGATTGGTACTCGCAGTTATTGGTGTGGACCTGCCGATGTCCATCGTTTTTATAGTCAGATGGCGCAGAAACTGGGGAAGGAAAGTCCAATTGATGTTTTGAGTGGTTATCAGTAATTTAATCTTCGCTCCCACGCAAGCGCATGGGATTAAGTCATAATCGTTAATGCGGTCTTCCATCTTGTTCCCAACGCTCCTGCATGGAAATGCATAATACGCCAACAAATCATGCAGGCAGATGACTCAGCAGCCAACTGAACCGCACATGCTCCTGTTCAAAACGCAGGTTTTTCACCGGCTGCCTGTCGGGTATGCAACCCGTTCCCGCGCCACAACTCGTTTCCGCACTCCCGCGTGAGAATGCATATCCTTGCCGTTCATCTGGTGTGTAAATCTTATTATCACGCAACGCCTGATACAGTTCTTGTTCGCTGTCGGTCAGCAGTGGCAATTCGCTGGTGCAGCGTTTATCTTCCGGCTCTTGCCCCCACATTTCGTGGTGATGTAGCAGGGTGGCTGTATCCATCAGCAATGACTGAGCGTGGGGCAGGTAGTAGCGCAGGCGGTTAAGAATGGCAAAACCGTGGGTGTCAATATCGCCCCAGTAATAAAGTGCTTGCTGGCTTAGCCAGGGTATCTGGCCCAGCGTATTCAGGGCATAGCCCTGGCCGAATAGCAGGATGGCGCCAGGCTGGTCCGGGAAGGCCAGGGCGTTAATTTCATTTTCAGTAACAAATACCTTTTCCACCGGCAGGTGCAGACGGGCAAGTTGCTCTACCGGCAGTTCCAGGTCAGTCAGCCCGGCAATAGCCAGTTTGCTGTCCAGTATTCGCAAACGTACCCGTAGCGGTTTGTCTTGCAAGCCGTAACGTCGGGTGAAACCATCGGCACCACGCCATTGTTCATCTATATATCCGGCCGGTAATACCAAATCAAGCAGTTTGCCCAATAAGCCGCGACGCTGTTCAATGAATTTTGTGTCCACACCAGCAATATCCAGCTGACGCAGGTACAGGCCACTGTGCGGATGCTTGCGAAACCAGTGCAGCACGGCAAGCACCTTGTGCCAACCGGGCGCATGATCCAGGGTAAGCAAGGGATATTTTTCCAGCCAGGGCAGCAGCTCGGGGAAATCGTCCAGGGTGTTTGCCACCAGCTGGTCAAACTGTTGTGCGGCACGTCGCTGGCCAAGCAGCCCCAGGGCATCTTCTACCTGTTCAACCCATACTTGATCAGGGATGTGATTGCGCCCCAGCTGGCGGTGGTTGATTTCTTTCCACGCCAGCCGGTAACGCTTATCCAGTTGCTGTAATTGGTTAATCCAGTGACGAACCTGCTCGAAGTTGTTGCCCAGGTCCTGGCTATTTGGTTTTTTCAGCCGCAGTTGCAAAGGAAATAGTGCGGCGGCATGGGGCAGGCGGGTGCGCAACAACTCACCTTTATCCCAAAAACGCTGCAGCTGGCTGCGCAAGTCAGTTTGTGTGGTCCAGTCCTGTTTGCTCATGACACGGCTGTCTTATTGGCTTTTTGCTCGTGATATTCTTCAATGCTAAAGCAGCGCAGCGTGGATTCACGTCCCTGTTCGTTGTGTACAAAACCGACACTGGCAACATAAGGTTCAATGATATGAATCTTTTGCATTGGTGTGATGATAAGCAGTTGCAAATTAAGTTTGCGGAACAGTTCCAGGCCATACCGGGCTGATTCATCAGAACCTCGCCCAAACGCTTCGTCAATCACCACAAAGCGGAATGAGCGTGAGCGGATGGCACCCCATTCAAGGCCGAAACGATAGGCCAGGCTGGCTGCCAGTACGGTATAGGCAAGTTTTTCTTTTTGCCCACCTGATTTGCCACCGGAATCACTGTAATGTTCGTGTTCACTATTGTCTTCGCGCCAGCGTTCAGAGGCTGAAAACACATACCAGTTGCGCACGTCACAAACCTTGCGTGTCCAGCGTTTGTCGGCTTCGCTCATGCCATCGCGGCCACGGAAACGTTCAATGATTTGGCGTACCTGTAAAAACTTGCTTTCCGCGTATTGCTCGTCCTGGCTGCCGGAAAGGCTGCCTTCGGTACACGCTTTCAGATCGTTACGGAAGGTGGCGATTTCCCCATCGCCGCTTGATTGTGCCTCCAGCCGGATAAACCGTCCGGCGGTATAGTCGATTTCGTGTAGCGAACGGTTGATTGCGTCGATACGCTCCCGGATATCCTGTTCTTCCCGTCGTAAATTACTCTGGAAATTGGCAATTTCATTAATGATGTTTTCATTGAGCATGGCCTTGAAGCGTTGTTCAAATTGGGGCAGGCCATCTTTTTCCAGACTGCCAAGCATGCTGCGGTAATCGTTGGCGGCATTGATGCTGGCATCAACTTCCTGGGTATCCATGGGGTATGCACTGCGGTATTCGGTCATGGCCTTGATAATGCGTTCAGCAAGGTTTTTCAGCTTGCTGTTTGCGCCGTCAAGGCGGGTTTGCAACCATTCGCGCAGTTCTTTTTCACGACCCTGGCAAGCGTCCAGGGAAAGCGACAGTGTATCAAGTGCTTTATTGAGCAGTTGTTCCAGTGAGGGGAAGAGGCTGCGTTGCGCCTGGCTGGCACTTTCAGAAAGGACGGCGGCTTCATCAGCCTGTTTCTGGGCCGCTTCCCGTTTTTCCAGGTTGCGCGAATGTTCGTCTTTCTTGGCATCAAGGCTTTGTTGAATTTGTTTCAGTTCGCCTTCCAGTGTGTGCAATTGCTGCTGTAAGGTACGTAGGGTGTCGGATTCGGCCTCAAGCTGACGGCGTTCATTTTCAAGTTGTTCAATCTCTATTAATAAAGGCTGCCAATCCAGATCCTGAAAACGCTGGAATACTTCAAGCTTGTTCAGGTTGCCAAGACGCTGTTCGTAGGTTTCCTGCTGCTGTTGCAGTGCCGTCATTTGCACGGCCATTTGTTGTAAACGGCTTTCAAGGTTGCCGGTCTCGCTGGCCAGTGCTGCGATTTTCTGTTCGTTACTCCAGCCCAGGATATAACGGGTACGGTCATCTAGACGGTGGCGATCATCTTTTTCGTGACGCTCATGGCCGGTTTTGATTTGACCGTTACGGCTGACTGCTTTTTCTTCGCGGCGAAACTGCTCCATGCCGGAACAGCAGGCATAATCAAAACGGCGTGCGAGTTCTTCTTCCAGCCAATTATAAAAGTCGGTATCTGGCTTGATTTGCAGCTTGCGCACCAGTGAGTCCGGGTGCAAATCCGCACTGCGCTGATTCTTTTTTTCACGTACCCGAAAATACACCAGTCTGGCGCCCAGATGGGTTTTTTCTACCCATTGGGCAACTTTGGCATACAGGGCATCAGGCACTAACAAGGACAAGCCAAAATTATGCAAGAGCCGTTCAGCGACGCCCTCCCAGTCCCGTTCATCTTCACGTATCTGTAACAGTTCGCCAACGAAGGGCAGTTGGCTGTCATTCAGCGCCAGACTCTCGCAGAGGCGGGAACGAATGTCCAGAATGCGTGCCGGAATATTGGAACGACGCTGGCGTAAGGAATCTATCTCTTCCTGAAGTTGCTGGTGTTGCTGACGCAGGCCACGCCATTGGAAGTCAATTTCATTACGTTCATTTTGTATTTGATTGCGCTGTTCTTGTGCGCTTTGTTGCAGCCCCGGCAGCTGGTGCAGGTTAGCTAAAAAAGATTCAGCGTTGCCGGCCTTGGGAAGTTCCAGGCTGGTGGCCAGTTCATCGTATTGCTGTGCACTGCCCAGCCGTCTTTGTTTTTCGGTGGCTTTTTGTGCTATTTCGCTTTTGATGGCGGCCAGGCGATCGCCGCCGTTACTGGCGATGGCCCGGTTCAGGTCGTCCCGGCGGGCCTGTCCTTGCAGATTGCGTTCATTCAGGCTGCGGCAGTGCTCGGCCAAACGGGCGATATTCTGATCAAGCTTTTGCAGGTGCTTTTCCAGTAGTCCATGTTTAAGCCCGCCAAAATAAACGGATAGCGCTTCACGCTGGGCTAAAAGATGCTGGCTTTCCTGTTCCAGTTCGGTGTAACGGTCGCATTGGCTGGTGATGGGTTGCAACAGGGTAATTTGCTGCTTGGCCTTGAGTACTGCTTCATGGGCCCGGTTCAGGTCATCAAAGTGCTGGATCAGGGCCTGGATACGTTCGTCTACCGGAAACTCTTCCAGCATGTGCTCACGCACGAAGTCGGTAAGATTACCCACGGACTTCATTGATATCGTTTGGCTGAACAGCTCCAGGGCCTGATCGTCGTTAATGCCAAAGCGCCGGCGAAAAGCGGCGCTATAGGCATTGAAACTGGTATTCAGGGTAACGTCCGGCATTTCCCGCAGTCGCTTGCGCAGGCCATTGATATCACTGCCGAAGTGGGCGAAGTGTTCTGTGATACTTAAATGTTTGTCGGCAACCACGTAAAAACGTTCCGGCTGCCCCCGGTTTTCGGTAATGTAAAATACCTGGGCCAGCGTGACGTGCTGGTCGTAACCCTCGTTATAGAAGTGCCCCAGAATGACCGAATAGCTGTTGTGGTCACGCAGGGCAACCGGCTTGGTGTTTAGCCCCGAGTCACTGCGTTCGGACTTGTAGTAGCCCAGCACATAAGAACGCAGGGTGCGTTCTTTCGCCTCGGCACCGGCGGCCTTATTGTAGGCGATTTTTTGTGCCGGTACCAGCAGGGTGGTAATGGCGTCTACCAGGGTTGATTTGCCCGAGCCAACATCACCGATTAACAGCGCATTGTTCCCATTGACAGGGAAACGCCACACCCGCTGGTTAAAAGTCCCCCAGTTGTAAACCTCAATATCGTGCAGGCGAAAACCGGCGTATTCATCGTTATTGGCAAAGTCGAGCATGGATGAAGTGCTTATGTCGTTCATTCCTGTTCTCCTTCAGGTGCGTGCAGTGTGGCGTAGTCTGCCAGACGTTGGTCAAACTCATTCAGCCACTGGGCATCTATAAATGCTTTAAGAATGCGTCGTACTTCATAAAGCGGTTCTTGTTGGCCCCGAAGTTTACGTAGAAAGCCCAGTTCTATCACCTTGTTGATATGATTGTCGATGCGGTCGATAAGACGTACTTCGTTACTGCTTTCAGGCAGGAACAGGCGCAGCATTTCTACTATTTGATCTCGTGAAATAATCAGGCGGGCTTCGCCGCTGTTGGCATCAAATTCGGCCAGACGCTTGCGTAGCAGGGCCAGCAGCAGGCTGACGGGGTAGCTTAACTGGCGGCGCGGAATAAGCCGTGGAATAGTGCTTTTGCCATCTTCATCTTCTGGCCCCGATTGGCGCAGATAGGCATAGCCTTCGGCCTCGTCAAGAATAAGCTCCAGACCCAGTAGCTGGATATAGTCACGCACTGCCGTTTGTTGTTCAATCAGGTTTTGCCAGCCTGGCTGGTTATCTTCACGATAAAGCACGCCCTTGAACAGATTGATTAACAGTGTTGGCAAATCGGTGGAATGAATGGCAGTCATGGGCAGCTCATTGGCTAAAAACAATTAAAGGCACGCTTGCCCGGCGCAGTATGCCTTGTTCATCGTGCCAGCTGATTAATTGGGTTTGGTTTTCATCAAGGGCACAACGCTTGTTGGCGGTGGCCAGTTCGAGCCAGCTTACAAGTTCGGCCA
This sequence comes from Alcaligenaceae bacterium, assembly GCA_012735395.1. Classification (GTDB taxonomy): domain Bacteria; phylum Pseudomonadota; class Gammaproteobacteria; order Burkholderiales; family Burkholderiaceae_B; genus Advenella. Next base: position 7,299 of record JAAYHN010000294.1, read on the forward strand.
GGCCCTGTTGCAGCGGATAGCGATCGAGCAGTTCACCCAGGCTGATTTGGGCTTGCTGGCGCAACGCCATGCGCAGGTTTTCCTGCAGGCGGGATTTGTTGACATAGTTCTGGTTGAAGAGCGCATCGGCAGCGTGCTCGCTTATTCCTTCCTCTAAAAGCAGTGTATTCAGGCGTGGCTTCAGTGGCGGGCTGTATAAGGGGCGATCCAGTGGCAGGTTGAAGGTAACTTGTACCTCATCAAGTCCTATGATTTCAGTGTCGGGCGGTTGTTGACGCAGATTAAGCGCCTTGGCTTCAATATCACGCAGCAAATTCATGATGCGTTTGTTTTCCAGCCAGGCCTGGTCATCAAGGTAACGGCGTAATTGCTCGGACAGGCGTGCCACCGTGCGCTGTGCCGCTTCACCGGCTTTGAGCCATTCATAATGGATATGCAGCAGGCGACGATCGGGTTCCAGGCTTTGCACCGGTGGCATTTCAAACACTTTTTGCAATAAGCCGGAGAGCTCATCCTGGCGTGAGGGCGACATCAGGAACTCCCAGAAAGCCCGAAAACTGCGTCCCTGATCGGAATCAGTAATGGCATCATGTTCGCCGAAAAATGCTTCCAACAGGGCACCTTTGCCGCCTTCCCAGGTGGCTATGCGTTCACGCACTTGACGGTCCAGGTCGCGGAAGTTTTGCTCAATTTCACGGAAATCGGCCAGCAGGCTATCGGCGCTGTCGTTGATCGCCAGAAAACGTTCACGTACCCGGGTTGCATCCATCAGGTCTATCTGGCCGGCCTTGATTCTGGCGATTTCGGTATCAAGTGCCGCCTTGCGTTTTTCCAGTTCGGCAATCCGTGTGTCAGGATCGGTTTCGCTGCCTTCCACCACCTGACGCAGTAAATCAAAAATGGCCAGCAAGCGGGATTCAGTGCCAACAAACTGGCGCTTGCCAAGGCTGCTTAGCCATTCAATGGTTTTTTCTGCGGCTGCAGTGAGTTCATAATGGGCTTCGTCGCTACCGGGTGGGTAGAATTTGCGTAACCAGCCATTGCTGTTGTCGGCCCAGTCATCCAAATAGGCGCTGGCCGCACGCGGAAAAAGGGTTTGACCAAGACTTTGGTGCAGGCTATAAATCAGGTCATCCAGCTTTGACGCCAGGTTTGCTTGCTCAAGACTGCGCTGGTTGGGGCCAACAAAAGCTTGTTGCAGAAAACTGATAATCAAGGGAGCGTTATCTGCTCGCAGCAGCCGCCAGGCGGGATGATGCTGGCGCAGTGAAACAAGTTGCTGGTAATCCATGGGAGTTGGCTATTCCTTAGGTTCTTGCCTGGCCGGTGTATTGTTTACCTGGAATAGATCTTTTTGTTCTGGCATGTTAAAGCGCTACAATAAAAGATAGATTGTATTGTGATGGGTAATTCGGTTAAGCAGAATAATTTATCAAAATATAGCATAAACTTTGCTTAAAGTAGTGCGATGTAAAACTGTTTACTGTATTAATCCGAAGGTTTTATATCAGGAATGGGGTCGTTGTCATGCACCATATGCAAGAAATGGCGATGACGTTCATATTGATCGGAATGAGCGGCAAACCTCGTCCAAGTGATTTGGTTGCGCAGCAACCTTTAGGCGAAGCCGCCGAACTTGGTCGGGGAAGGATAGCGCGGACGCCATCGGCGTCCTTTGTTGGCTAGTGTGGTGTCTGCTGCTGTTCGATGTACTGGCGAACGATGCCGATAGGTGCTCCGCCGCAAGACGCGGCGAAGTAGGAAGGCGACCAAAGCATGT
>JAAYHN010000295.1 GCA_012735395.1 Alcaligenaceae bacterium
AGGCAAAACCGGCGGCTACCAGGCTGCCCAGCAGGCCGACCAGAATGGTAACGATAAATTCACGTCTTAGCAAAGCGCCAAAATTCTTTGAGGTAATCCGGCCAACCGCGAGGGCACGGATGACCAGCGTCATGGTTTGGTTGCCCGAGTTTCCACCAATACCGGCCACAATTGACATCAGGAAGGCCAAAATTACAATGTGGCTGACCGTATCTTCAAATTGAGAGGCAATGATCGAGGCAATGGAGGCCGTGCACAGGTTAAACAACAGCCAGGGCGAGCGGTTTTTGATGGCCTTTACCACAGGGGCAAAAATATCTTCTTCGTGCAGACCGGCACGGGACAGATCCTGTTCCTGTGAGTCTTCACGGATCACATCAACCACATCGGCAATGGTAACCCGGCCAATCAGCCGGTTCTGTTTGTCAATAACAGGTGCGGAAACCAGATCATAACGTTCGAAGGCGGAAGCGGCTTCGGTATCGTCTTCGTTGGGATAGAGTGAAAGATAGTCGGTTTTCATGACTTGTTTCACAATGGTTTCGGGATCATTGACCAGCAACTGGGAAATGGATAAAACGCCCTGGATCCGGTCTTGCCGGTCTACAATGAAAATCTGGTCAGTATGATCGGGAAGTTCTTCAAGCCGCCTTAAATAGCGCAAAACCACTTCAAGGCTGACGTCTTCCCGTACCCGTACCATTTCGAAGTCCATGATGGCACCCACCGTACCATCCGGATAACCCATGGCTTCAAGCAGCTGGGCCCGTTCTTCGGTAGTGAGCCCTTTCTGGACTTCTGCCACAATATCAGCGGGTAGGTCGGGCGCCAGATCGGCCAGTTCATCAGCATCCAGATCTTCGGTGGCGGCCAGAAGATCTTCACGGTTCATGGAGGAAATCAGGTCTTCCCGAACCCAGTCATCGACCTCAAGCAGAATGTCGCCATCATATTTGGCGTTGACCAGGCTCCAGATCAGGCGCCGTTCTTCAGAGGGTAATGACTCCAGGATGAAAGCAATATCAGCCGGGTGCAGCTGGTTGAGTGTATGCTCCAGCTCGACTTCATGCTGCCTTTTCAGCAGGCCTTCAACAATAGAGGCCTGTTCATCGCCTTCTTCCTGGCGCTTGACCAGGTTTTCTACCAGCGCATGTTTTTTCAGCAGGTCATGGATTCTGTCCAGGGCCAGTTGTGCATCTTCGGTATCCAGCCTTCTGGGAACCTTGACAGCAACCGCTTCTGGCGTTTCTTCTTTTATTTCGTTGCTCATGGCTTACTCTTTCTTGGGGGTGGGGGCTGTCAGGTGTGGACGGAGCATGGCCAGCAGTTCCGGATAAACTTTTTTATTGGCGGCCGCTACATAGCCGCCAACAGGCCAGGGCTCCAGGCCATACATATCTTCGGCTGTACCACCGGCTTCGCGCACGAGCAGGGTGCCGGCAGCGACGTCCCAGGGGGCCAGGCCCATTTCCCAATAGGCATCGAAGCGGCCGCAGGCAACCCAGGCCAGGTCAAGGGCAGCGGCACCCAGACGGCGGATGCCACGGGTTGTGTGCATGGCCGCATCAAAGGTAGGCATATACTGATTTTCAAATGAAAAATCCCTGAATGGCACGCCAGTGGCAAGAAGGGAGTCTGAGAGTGTTTGGGCGGTTGAGCAGTAGATCCGCTCTCCGTTAAGGCGGGCACCTTCCTGGTAGATGGCCGTGAACAGTTCTTCGCGGCAAGGATCATAAACAATTGAGACGATGGGGGTGTCGCGCTCAAGCGGTTCACTGTCGGCTGACAGGCGGGTACCTGCATGCGCAATCAGGCCCAGGGAAACCGCATAATGGGGAATGCCATGTAAAAAGTTGGTGGTGCCATCAAGCGGGTCAATATACCAGCTGGCTGTACCGGCGGGTTTACCACCGGACTCTTCAGCCACAATGCCAAACTCAGGGGTGAGTTCTTGAAGATGCTGCAAAATGGTTGATTCGGCATCCCGGTCTGCCTGGGAAACCAGATCATTACGTGATTTATGATCAATCACAAGATCTGACCGGTTATGGGAATAGGCCTGTAAAATTGCAGCTGCTGCATGTGCTGCTGTAATACCTGCTTCCAATGCTCTGCTAAAATCCACGTATTCTTTTGTTAACATCGTAATTCGCCCATTCAGTTTTTGCAAAATGAAATTATACACAGGTGCCGCCACCAGGTCTGTGGCCCCGGAAAACATAGTTGTTTTGCAGGAACGCTCTTCTTCATGACATCAACTTATCACGTTTTACAGTCTGCCCGCCTGCTTCAGGATGAACAGGGCCTTATTCTGTCTAATGACAGTACCCCTTTGCATGCCACCGCGCAAACCTTTGGCAGGCTGGGGCAATGGTATGCTTCATTTGTGTCTTCCTGTTTGCAGTGGCAGAACAAAGCGCGTTATACCATTGCGCTTGATGGAACGTGTTTTGCGATGCATCTTATGCTGTTGCGTCAGCTTTGGCAAAATGACAGCCAGCGTTGCAGGCGCTTGCATTTGCTGGTGTTTGAGGAAAACCCGCTGTCACGGGAAGATTTTTACCGGATGGCTGCCGTTTTATATCCAGCCCAGTGGCAGGCAGCGCTGAATGAGCTGGGCAGCCATTGGCCCTGTGTTTTGCCTGGCGTGCATCGTATTGATCTGGCGCAGGGAAACGTAACGATCACTTTGCTATATGGTGACAGGCACAAGATGTTGAAAAATGTCCACGCCTCTATTGATGCCTATATTCTGGCGGATGGTTGCAGGCAGCCTGAAACGGGCACGGGAAATTATGAAGACTGGCTGCGCTACGCCTCTCCCGCCGTTTCGGTGCTGGCTTATGCACAAGATGAAAGCGCCTTAAGGCAAGCGCTGAAAACCGAAGGCCTGGTTGTTCGTGAAACGCGCTTTAATCTGGCCAACAAGACGAAGTATCTGCATGTGCAGGCACAATCAGGCAGGCCTATGCCGGTTTATGCCGCAGACCATGACAAAACTGCGCTGGTTATTGGTGGTGGCCTGGCCGGAGCCGGTGTGGCGCACGCGCTTGCACTGCGTGGCTGGCGTGTCAAGATATTTGATCCCGCTTTTGCTTATGCCGGGTCGGCAGGGCAGCGGGGGCATATTGCGGCCGCCTTGACCCCCCTCATATCGGTTGATGACAACTTCAAATCAAGATTAAGCCGGGCGGGTACGCTCAGGGCACACGCCCGCTGGCGTGATTTTCCGGCTTCGGCTATCCCGGCCCGTTGCGGTACGCTGGAACTGAGCCGTGACAAAGGGCATGCACGGGATTTGGCGGATGCCATTGAAATCATGCAGTTTCCCCGGGAGTGGTGCAGGAATGTAAGCCAGAATGAAGCGGCGGCTCTGGCCGGCATGGCGCTGGACCGTTCCGGTGCCTATTTTTCTGCCGGCATACTGGTGAATCCCGAGGGCCTGATTGAAACGCTGCTGGAAAACGAAGCGATCGAACGTGTGGCAGCCTCGGTGGCGTTTCTGCTGGAAAAAGAAAACGGGCAATGGGAGCTACTTGCTGCCGATGGGGTGACAGTGGCCAGTGGGCAAACCGTTGTGGTGGCGGCTGGCCTGCAAACGCTGCCCATCTTGAAAAAAAGCGGCCTGCTTCAGAAAACCTTGCGTTCCGGTGCACAGGTACAGGCAATACCCAAAATGAATACCTTGCACCCCATGGGGGGCGAAGTCATGCATGTTCCGGCAGGGCAGGTTGGAGGCGGGCCCCGCTGTGTGATTGGTGGCGAAGGTTATTTTTTGCCGGCGGTGAATGGTATGTGTGTCATGGGCAGTACCTATGTGCATAATCAGGCCATACCCGGGGTCAGCCGGAAAGGTCAGGAAACTATCCTGAAAAAAATGCCGTTCCTGCCCAATGACAGCCTGAAAAAAGCCGTCCAGAATAATGAAATTACGGGTTGGGCGGGCATGAGGGCGGTCATGCAGGGGCGTTTACCGGTCATCGGGCAGCTTAATCATGCCAAAGGGGTGTGGGTTGCCGCTGCTTATGCTTCCCATGGCTTGACCTGGTCCAGCCTGGCAGGAGATGTGATAGGTGCCATGCTTGAAGGAGAGCCGGTTCCACTGGAACGGGATTTGCTTAAGGCCATAGCGCCAAGATAGTTTTTTAGGTGATTTTGGGCAGATAGACTGAAAATAGCGTGTTTTAACGGGCTATTTTTGGCTAAACCCGTGTTTTGATTTTAATTTTAGTTCAAATGAGTCAAAATAATGTATTTTGTAGTGTTGTTGTTTGCCACAACGCACTAAGCGCAACATTTAAAAAGAACTCACGTGATTCAGCTTGAAAATCTAGAATTTGTATCCGCGCATTCCGCATATGCCGTTTTTGAAACCGACTCGAACTTGCAGCTTCGTATTGAAGCGCATGCACCGGGCGTATTTCGTCTGCGCTGCGGTCCGGCATCCAGAGTGGATGATGAAAAATTGAATGTACGTGCCAAAGCGCGTCTGGAAATGCTGCTTGGCAGGCCAGAAGCCATTGGTGAAATGAGTACGGAAACCTTAACGCAGGAAACCGGCTGGCGTTTTATCCAGGGCGATATGGTACTGGAAGTGTATACCAAACCGTTCAGGTTTGCACTTTACCGCAATGAACAGCTTTTGTTAAGTACCGATGAACAATTCGAGCATCCTTTTGTGGCCGAACTGGCTGGTGATGTCCCGGCAAGCTGGGGCTTGATGCTGGGGCTGGCAGAAAATGAAACGGTTTACGGCCTGGGTGAAACAACGGGTGACTATAACCGTCGTGGCCAGGAGGTCGTGTCCGACCTGCCGGGCTTTAATTATTTGCCATTGGCCTGGAACCCACAAGGATGGGGGCTGTATCTTAATTCCCTGAACCGGGTACTGCATGCCCCTGGCACAGAAGATGAACCCGATACGTATCGTCTGTTTGTTGAAGATAACGTATTTGACCTGTTTCTGTTTGCGGGTGAGCCAGCCGAAATCTTTAACCAATATTCTGCCTTGACCGGTCGCGCCGGCCAGCCTCCTTTGTGGGCCATGGGTACCTGGTTAATACAGCAGGACGGCCAGCCGCTCAATGAGTTTGAGGCCATTGCCAGGCAGTTGCGTGAACAGGAAATCCCGCTTGATTCACTGGCACTGTCCAATCCGTCACTTATCCAGTTTCAGCAAGACAAGCTGGCGCTTGAGTGGGATATTACAAGGCTGGAAGACAGCCGTCGCTGGTTCGGCCAGTTAAGTGAAGATGGTTGGTATGCCAGTGCCACTACCTTTCCAGGGGTACCGGTAAACACACAACTGTTTGCCGATCTCGAAGACCGTGGCTGGCTCCTGTGCAATGAAGAAGGGGCCGCCCATGTTTTTGACGGTCTCAAGGCAACTGGCGGGCAGGCTTTCGGCTTGCTCGACCTGACCTACAAAGATGCTTTCTTATTCTGGCAAGACCGTCATGCCCAGCTGGTTGAAGAAGGGGCCAGCGCGCTTGAGTGCCATTTTCCGGTAGATATTCCGGATACGGTATCCGCACGCAACGGTGAGCAGGGCCCCCTGTTGCGCACGCTTTACCCCATGTTGCTGAAGCGCGCTTTATTTGAAGCGGTGTCACGTAATAAAATTCCGGCTGAAGGCGTAGTGCTGGGGGCGGGTTTCGGTATGGGCGCACAAAGAACGCCATGGCAACAGTCCGGTTGCCCCGATAACAGCTGGGACGCCCTGACGCATACCTTGCGTAGTGCATTATCGGCCCAGGCCAGTGGTATTGTCATGCAGGTTCATGAGCTGGGTAATCCCGCTTTATTAACAGCGGAAGTTGATCCTGAATGGTATTTGCGCTATTTGGGGCTATCGGTGTTTTCTGCCGGTTTCCTGTTGCAGGCACATCCTGCTTTATTGCCAACGGCATTCAATGAAGATACCCAGGCAAACATAAAAACACTGCTTGAGTTGCGTTATCGCCTTATTCCCTACGTGCTGGGCATTATTGAAGATGCCGTCCGGACCGGTTTACCCGTGCAGCGCATGATGCCGCTGGCATTCCCTGATGATGTACAGGCGCACGCCTACGACACCCAGTTTTTATTCGGGCCGGCACTATTGGTGGCCCCTGTATTGCAAGCCGGGGGGCAGGTCGACGTTTATTTGCCCGGGGGCGAAGCCTGGTGGGACCTGAATACGGGCTGGCGTTATGAAGGCGGGCAAGCCATCACCTTGACCTGTGCGCCTGATTCGGTTCCCGTTTTTGGGCGTGAGGGCCATATGCTGTGTCTTGGCCCTATCCTGAAAAACCTGGGTGAGTTCAATACCGCCCGGATACTTGATGAAGTCTGGATGTTTGGTATGCCCGTTCACAATCCCGTTGTAATGCGTAATAAAATACGTGTCATGCAAATGCAGGGATCCAGTTATATTAAAGGCCTGGAAGGTTTACGTATCCTGCAGTCTGAAGGGCTGGAAGTAAAACGTCGTGGTGCCGAAGTAAGAATTTCCCGCGAGCGTTAACACATAATTTATCCGGGTCTCCCTGTTTTGCAAACAGGGGTCCGGCTGGCAGTTTGTGCCATTTCAATACGCGACAGCACCTTGGGGCTTCAGCAGCGTGTTTGCAAATTGATTCTGCTGTTTGCAAAGAGATCCTCAGAGAAAATATATATGAAACCACATCGCTTTCATTCTGTTCCGGTACTGATGTATCACCATATTACGCCTTCCAGCGGCATGATTACCACCAGTCCCGGGAATTTTGAATCCCAGATGGCCGCTTTGGTTGCAAATGGCTATACTTCGCTGACTGCCAGGCAGTTTGCCGCTTATATGCGCGGAGAAAGCGTGCCCGAGAAATCGGTACTGATTACCTTTGATGACGGCTATCTTGATAACTGGGTTTACGCACATCCCGTACTGAAAAAGCACGGCTTGAATGCGGTCATGTTTCTGGTAACCGGCTGGGCGCAGCATGGTGAAAAACGCCCTGTGAATGGTTCAGGGCAGCTATTGCCTGCCTGTCCCTCCCATCGTGAGTGTATGGATATGGTAGATGCGGGCAGGGCAAGTGAAATTGCCGTGCGCTGGTCTGAAGTTCATGCAATGGAAGAGGCCGGCACCTTTGAAATTCACAGCCATACCCATACGCATACCCGCTGGGATTTAAAGCTTGACCGGGCAGGCAAGAGCGAGGCAATCGCCAGGGAATTGCAGCAGTCACGGGATACCCTGCTTTCAGAGCTAAACAAAGAAACGCCTCATTTATGCTGGCCGCAAGGTTATTTTGATGAAGACTACCTGCAGGCTGCCGCCAATACCGGGTTTGAGGTGCTGTATACAACCGATGCCTATGGATTTAACCGGGCGGGTGGTAATAGCCGGTATATCTATCGGTTTTCTGTCAAGAACAAGCCTGGGGCATGGTTAATGCACCGTATTTCCATTGCGCGTAATCCCTATATTGGCCCGTTGTATAATCGCTGGAAAAAATATCGCAAGTTGCGCCGTCAGGCCAAAAACAATAAAACATCATGATTCATATTAAAGATTTAAGAAAAACATATAAAACACCGAAAGGTATTTTTGAGGCCATAAAAGGGCTAGACCTGAAAATAGAACAGGGTGAAATCTTTGGCATTATTGGCCCCAGTGGTGCGGGTAAAAGCACGCTGGTACAGTGTATCAACTTGCTCGAGAACCCCGACTCGGGTTCCATCACGATTAACGGGCAAATATTAACCGGCTTGTCCGAGGTCGAGTTACGGGCACAACGGCGCCGGATTGGTATGGTATTTCAGGGGTTCAATTTATTGTCACGGCGTACCGTCTTCAATAATGTTGCTTTGCCACTTGAAATTGCCGGTGTTAACAAAGAAGAAATTAAATCCCGGGTTGATGAATTGCTTAAGCTGGTTGGTTTGTCTCACTTAAGTGACCGTTATCCGGCCCAGATCAGTGGCGGGCAAAAGCAGCGGGTAGGGATTGCCCGTGCGTTGGCGTGTCGCCCCGATGTCCTGTTAAGCGACGAGGCCACTTCGGCACTGGATCCGGAAACCACCGCCAATATTCTGGCCCTGCTGCGTGATATTAACCGTAAAACCGGCATTACGATTGTCCTGATTACCCACCAAATGGAAGTGGTAAAACAGATTTGTGACCGGGTCGCCGTGTTAAGCCATGGAACGGTTGTGGAAAGTGGTGATACCGCTGCGATTTTTGCCAATCCCCAGCATGATGTTACCCGGGCAATGGTGTCAGCCGCGACAGAGTCCGCTTTATCAGAAGATTCGCTGGACATCATCAGGCAGCGTCTGGCGCAGGCGGTACAGGCCAATCCGCAACAGGATGCGGCCGTATGGGAAATTCATTTGCATAATTCACAGGCTTCAACTGAATTGCTCTCGGGGCATTTGAACCGTCATGGCGTCAGTCTGGGCCTGTTGCAGGCCAAGGTGGAAGATATTAAAGGTGTTGCCGTGGGTAAATTGTATTTTCAGGTACAGGGCAGCAAGGAAAATATGATGAAAGCACAGCAGGCCTTGCAAGAATTGGCAGGCATTGAAGTACAAGAGGTGATTTATGAATCCGCAAATGGTTAATTTATTGATAGATGCCACGCTTGAAACATTACTGATGGTAGGGGTTTCAGGCTTGTCTGCGCTGGTTTTTGGGGTGCCGCTTGGCGTGGCACTGATTGTGACCGATAAAGGCGGTTTATTGCAGAATCTGCCGGTTAACCGGGTATTGGGTGCTATTATCAATGCCACCCGTTCGGTGCCGTTTATTATTTTAATGGTGGCCATTATTCCCCTGACCCGTTTTATTGCCGGCACCTCTATCGGTACCGGCGCGGCCATTGTGCCTTTGGCCATTGCAGCCATTCCGTTTATGGCGCGTGTGGCAGAAACGGCCATGCGTGAAGTGGATCGCGGCTTGATTACCGCAGCCAGGGCAATGGGGGCGTCTCCCATGCAAATCATTCTCAAGGTATTATTGCCAGAAGCCTTGCCGGGGCTGATTTCGGCCATGGTTATTACATTGGTCAGCCTGATTGGTTATTCCGCCATGGCGGGTGCGATTGGCGGCGGTGGTTTGGGTGACCTGGGTATCCGTTATGGCTACCAGCGTTTCCTGCCCGAGGTAATGCTGATTGTGGTTGTTGTGCTGATTGTGATGGTGCAATTGATTCAAAGTATTGGTGACCGGATTTCCCGCCATCTTTCTCATAAATAGCTCAAAGGACAGATATGAAAAATATAATTGTGAAGCGTGTGCTTGCATTGATGTTGGGGGCAGGTCTGGTTTCGGCGGCCCATGCTGCCGATAAAGAAATCAAGGTTGGTGTAACGGGCGGGCCACATGCCGAAATTATGGAAGTGGTAAAAGAAGAGGCTGCCAAAAAAGGCTTTAATATTAAAGTAATCGAGTTTTCTGATTACGTCCAGCCTAATGTGGCACTGGCTGCCGGAGACCTGGATGCCAATAGTTACCAGCATTTGCCCTATCTTGATAACGCCAATGCCGATCGTAATTATGGTCTTGTCAGTATTGCCAAAACGGTTGTTTTCCCGATTGGAATTTACAGCAAGCAAATCAAGACTCTGAATGAGGTGCCTGAAGGTGCCCGTTTTGCCTTGCCAAATGATCCAACCAATGGGGGGCGTGCCTTGCTGTTGCTGCAATCACAAGGGCTGGTTAAGCTGGATCCCAAGGCAGGTATCAAGGCAACGCCTATCGATGTGATTGAAAACCCCAGGAAACTGCGTTTTATTGAATTGGATGCGGCACAATTGCCCCGTTCCCTTGATGACGTTGACTTTGCTGCGGTCAATACCAATTTTGCGATTGAGGCAGGCTTAACGCCCAAAGACGATGCCCTGGTGTTGGAAGACGGTGACTCACCGTACGCCAATATTATTGCTGTGCGTGAACAGGATAAAGACCGTGCAGACCTGAAAGAGTTTGTGCAAATTTACCAATCACAGCCCGTTAAAGATTTTGTTGTGAAAAAGTACCAGGATTCTATTCTGGTTGCCTGGTAATTGAAAATATTATTGACGCATGGCTGTTTTTGCTTCATAATTTAATTCTTTCAGTGGGCTGGTAGCTCAGTTGGTAGAGCAGCGGACTTTTAATCCGTTGGTCCCGGGTTCGAGTCCCGGCCAGCCCACCACCTGAAAATAAAGCAGTAATGAAGCACATTAAACCGCTTTTAACGTAGCGGTTTTTTTGTTCCAGGGCTGGTAGCTCAGTTGGTAGAGCAGCGGACTTTTAATCCGTTGGTCGCGGGTTCGAATCCCGCCCAGCCCACCAGAATTTTAAAAAGCCGCTAACGGAAAGTTAAGCGGCTTTTTTTGTGCCCGGCTTTTTTGTATCCTGCTTAGGTATTCCCAAGCAGGGAGTCAGTTCACCAGCGTGGGAATGCAGAACTGAATTACCCAGTGACCAAGCGTTAATTTATGCTTGTCACTCATTCGTTGTTGTGTTTTCTTACTGCTTATTTCCTGCTACGCTCATAAACCTCAAACAAACCCATGCCAGCCAGCATGGTAATAACAAACAACAAGGCTTTGCCTTCACCTGCGGCCATGGAAACCAGGGCAGGTGCGGGGCAAATGCCGGCCAGGCCCCAGCCTATGCCAAAAATCAAACCAC
>JAAYHN010000296.1 GCA_012735395.1 Alcaligenaceae bacterium
ACATGCTTTGGTCGCCTTCCTACTTCGCCGCGTCTTGCGGCGGAGCACCTATCGGCATCGTTCGCCAGTACATCGAACAGCAGCAGACACCACACTAGCCAACAAAGGACGCCGATGGCGTCCGCGCCATCCTTCCCCGACCAAGTTCGGCGGCTTCGCCTAAAGGTTGCTACGCAACCAAATCACTTGGACGAGGTTTGCCGCGCATTCCGATCAACCCTATAATAAAAAACGCCATAAAATAACACTTACCATCATAAAAAACCGGCTGACAAGGGGTATGTATGGCTAAAAAAATGAGCAGTCTTTTATTTTCAACCGCAAAAAAGATGGCGCGGGCACAGAAGAAAAGCCTGAAAACCATCTCAAAACTGAACCGGAGTTTTCTGCCTGAATCAATAAGCAAACCCTTTTCAAATGCCTCACTGACCCCCACTCCCCAAAAAAGCGGCTCATGGCAACAACTGGTATATAAATCGCCCATTGGCAAAAACCTGTTTCGCAATAAACTGGATTACGCCCTGTTCAAACCAAACCGGACGTCATTCAGTAATATGCCTTTGGTGGTCATGCTGCATGGCTGCACACAGAATGCCTATGAAATGGCCCAGGGATCACGGCTGAATATCGCCGCCAACCGCCGTGGTTTTGTGGCGCTTTATCCACAACAGGACCGTCAGCACCAAATACAAAAATGCTGGCAATGGTACAAACCTAATATGGCCCACGGCTTCGCCGAAGCCGACGCCATTGCCGACCTGATGCGCAGTGTGATTCGGCGTTATAAGCTGGACAAAAGCCGGGTTTATATTGCCGGCATTTCAGCCGGGGCCGGTATGGCGGCAATGGTAGCCCTGCGCCACCCTGACCTGGTTACCGCCCTGGCCATGCACTCAGGGCCGGTTATTGGCCATGCACACACCACCTCTGGCGGCCTGCAAACAATGCGGCGCAGTTCACCAACCAGCCCGGTCAAGCTGATTGAGCACATTGTGGCAAAACACAAAATAGCTTCCATGCCAGCCCTGATTATTCATGGTGAACAGGATCGCGCCGTAACACCGGAAAATGCCGAACAGCTTGCTGAACAGTTCAAATATATTAATCATTTGCCCGAACAGGCCAGGCCTTCCGTAAAACGTTTCAAAACCGGTACGTTTCAGGAGTATGAACAAATCGATTATGCCTTATCCAAAAAGGTGCTGGTGCGCCTGTGCAAAATAAAAATGCTGGGCCATGCCTGGAGCGGTGGTGATGAATCACTTAAATTCAATTCCAAGAATGGCCCCAAAAGCACGCTGCTGATGCTGGATTTTTTTAAATTGCACAGGAAATAGGTATACCTAATTTTACAAAAACCGGGTTCCCGTGTTAAAAACAATTTTGCCTTTTTACCTATCAGAACGCTTTAACCAAAGACAGACGGAACAATGTCCCCTTAGGCAGGGCACCCGTTCCGGCACGGGCATAAACTTCTTTATAAACGGCACCTTTCAGCATCATACCGGCAGATGGTATTGGATAAAGCAGTTCAGCGCCTATCGCATGACGGCTTGCATGATGGGTGGAAGCACCAACCCCTTTATCATCACTTACCTGCCACTGGCTGTAACCAACCAAACCAGCCTGCACTTTACTGAAGTCTTTACCCAAACCCCATTCAAGCGTAATTTGGTTACCCGGCCTGAAACCCTTACTATCTTTACTGTTTCTTTCAAAACGCATCAGGGCTGATGCCGATACCGTTTTTGCCGTATCAAAATGGTAAGTACCGCCCGCTGTCAACATCAAACTCCGGTAACCATGACCAGGCGATGCCTGATGACGGGTACTGCCGGTATCAAGCCACATACCTGCCGCGGCCACGGCATCCCATTGCTGGCCATGCCAGCCCAGCACCATGGGCCCAACATAAATGTCCCCAACCCCGGCATGATCATCTTTAATGCCGGCCGCACCAAGCTTCAGTTTTGTATTAATCAGCGGAACAATCGCTTCTACGCCATAATCCGCCCCCAGAAACTTGTAGTCTGTCATCCAGACCAGCCGGTTTACCAATGCGGTAACATGCCCTTCATTCTTGCCTGGCAACTTGTCGGTGCTGCCCGGTGAGCGGAAGTTATTAATATCATAATGAACGGCATAACCAAGGTAATACAAGCCGGATGGTGGCACGCTGGAACCACGCACACCCTCCACACCAGGCACATAATGCCCACCTGCAACAGCGGCAGTCATTGCCAAGCTTCCTGCCATACCCAAAATGGCTGATTTTACGTATTTATTAATCATGTAGTTCCTCTTTCTGAATTTCTATGTCAACGCACGCCGACAATATGCGTCTTAAGCAAAATTCATGCCATCTTCCCTTAAAAAACAAAAAAAGCACTATATAATAAGGGTTATTGCTTATTTTTTAACAATACAGAAATACAATTTTCAGCATATTCAAGCCACCCGACACAAATACCCTGCCTTGCCCTGGCCCTTACCCTATAATCATTTGATTATTTGATCACTTAAAATCTCCCGACCTAATCAAATCATTACTTTTTCATTATTATCAAAACAGTATAAGCCGGCTTTGTTTTTATCCTTTTATTTTCATGCCACACCAAGCCCCTCCCTTTCCTTTAGACGAAGACCTTCGTAAATTACTGCATTTTTCCCCCGAGGATGGGCGAATCTGGTTGGCAGACCAACGCATGCTACTGGTTCATGCGGCTTCTTTAAATTCACTTCGTCATGAACTGATTAACACCATTGGTCCGGCCCGCACCCGCAAGCTCATGATGCGCGCCGGTTATACTGCCGGTGAACGGGATTCCCTGCTTGCCCAGAAAACCCGGGCCAACAGCCCCCTGTTTGACAGGTTTGCGGCTGGCCCACAACTTCATATGCTAGAAGGCGCGGTCCAGGTCATTACCAAAGCGTTCAATTTCAATGCGGAAAAAAACAGTTTTTATTGTGCCGTACGCTGGCAATACAGCTGGGAGGCCGAAAGCCATTTACAGGAACATGGCCTGCAAGAAACCCCTATGTGCTGGATGCTGCTAGGCTACGCCTCAGGTTATGCAAGCACTTTCTTTCAACGCAAAATCCTGTTCAAAGAAACACAATGCGTTGCTTGCGGACAAACCTCCTGCCTGGTGGAAGGACGCATGGAGCATGAATGGCCCGATGGCCAGGACATGGCTGCCGATTACAGCCCTGATCCAATTCTGCTGCAACTCAATGAACAGCCATCCCAAAGCCGGGTTTTAAAAACACCGTTTCAGCCTGCCGACGAACAAAGCTTTTTGCTGGGGAAATCCCCCTCTTTCAGGCGAACGGTTGAGTTATTGGAAAAAGTCGCTCCCACCCAGGTTTCTGTTGTCCTTACCGGGGAAACGGGAGTTGGCAAGGAAAGGTTTGCCCGTGCCCTGCATGCGATGAGTCCACGCGCCAGCAAACCCTTTATTGCCATCAATTGTGCCGCATTGCCAACAGAGTTGATTGAAAGTGAACTGTTCGGTGCCGAAAAGGGGGCCTATACAGGCTCAAGCGCAACCCGTATCGGTCGTTTTGAGCGCGCTCACGGTGGCACGCTTATGCTGGATGAACTGGGTGAGTTGCCCATGCCGGCACAAGCCAAACTGTTGCGAGTGCTGCAAACCGGTGAAATAGAACGCCTGGGCAGTATGGATACCAGGGTAGTTGATGTACGGGTTATTGCCGCCACCAATATTGACCTGGAAAAAGCGGTGGAAGAAGGACGTTTCCGTCGCGATCTGTTTTACCGCCTGAATGTTTATCCGGTACACATTCCTGCCTTGCGTGAACGTCCTGATGATATTGAATTGCTGGCCAACTATTTATTACAAAAATACGGGATCATGCATGGCAAACAGGTAGCCGGCCTGAGCGACCGCGCCTTGGCTGCACTACGTCACCACCACTGGCCCGGCAACGTACGGGAACTGGAAAACCTGATACAACGCGGTCTTATCCTGACTGCCGCCAATGAATTCATTGAGGCGGAAAACCTGTTTCCGCAAGCGGATGACAATACAAGCAACCTTATTAATGCCAAAGGCAAGCTTGTAACAGCCCGGCTAGAGCAAAAAAATATCAATATGGACAACTACCTTGACATGATGCTGCAAGCAGGTTTGTCGCTGTCGGCTTTGGAAAACGGTCTCTTGCAAACTTCCGTACAACGCAGCAATGGCAATCTTGCGGCGGCAGCACGCATGCTTGGCATGACCCGGCCACAGCTTAGCTACCGCCTTAAGCAAGGCAAGCAGAAATAAACACTCTTCCCCCACCTGTTCTTTTCCCGTAAACTTTCAAACAAACAAGCTATAAAACAGGAGACAAACATGGATAAATTCATGCGGGCCGCTATTGAAGAGGCCCGATTGGGGCTACAGGAAGGCGGCATTCCCATCGGCTCAGTCCTGGTGCACCAGGGACGCATTATCGGGCGCGGGCACAACCGGCGTGTTCAACAAGACAGCGCCATTCTTCATGGTGAAATGGATGCCCTGGAAAACGCCGGCAGGCAACCCGCCCGAGTCTACCGGGAATCAGTGATTTACACTACGCTGTCTCCCTGCTCCATGTGTACCGGAGCCATTCTGCTTTATGGCATTCCCAAGGTCATTATTGGTGAAAACCAGACCTTTATGGGTGGCGAAGCACTGTTACGCAGCCAGGGCGTGGAGTTGCAGGTTTTGCAAGATGAAACCTGCATTGAATTGATGCGCCATTTCATTGCCAGCAAGCCGGAACTCTGGAACGAAGATATTGGCGAGTAATTTATCACCATTAATTTGTATTAATGGCTTGACGCAAGCTTCCAGAAACCCAAACAGCCCAGTGTAATAATTGCACCGGGCTGTTTGCTTTTTGATTAGCCGTAGTTCCTGGCTACAGGCGCTGGATCTTAATAAAATTAACTACCCCCGATCTCGCAATACAGTTCTGCAACTATAAGGGATAATAATTGATTTAAATCAACTATATGATTGTTTCTCTTGAATAAACCATAGACAAATAAAAAAATTTGTCACTAGATTTTACGATGAGACCAGTTTGAAATCCCTCAAGCTACCCTGACAGAACCCAAAATAAGCTGCGGCACCTCATCGTCAAATCACACAATAATCTTTTGGAGGAACGCTAATGCGCAAGATTAACCGACGCTATTTCATTGCTACTGCAATAAGTACCGTAATTACCATGGCTCAACCTGCTTATGCACAAGACAACAACAGACCAATTACCATCGTTGTTCCTTATTCTGCTGGCGGCACTAATGATAACTTTGCCCGTTTACTGGCCGAAGGAATGAGCAAAGAACTTGGTCGTCACATCATTGTCGAGAATAAGCCTGGTGCCAATGGCATTATTGGCGCCTCCTATGTTGCCCGGGCACGCCCTGATGGCACCACCCTGTTTTTAGGCGGCACAGGGCCGGTATCCCTGAACATTATGCTACGTCCCTCCCTGGCATACAATTTTGATCACTTTGACTCTGTCGCCATGTTGTTCGACGGCCCTTTAACCATCACCGTCCCCAGTTCAATGGGGGTTAACTCTGTCAATGAATTGATCGCCCATGCCAAACAGAAAAACCAACCCCTGCTATACGGCACAATGGGGCCCGGCAGCGTATCCGATCTGTATGGGCTGCTGGTTTCTAAAACTTTTGACATCCCACTAACCGCAGTTGCTTATAAAAACAATCACTCTGCCATTATGGATCTGATGGCAGGTCGGGGCGACATGAATTACGCCACGCCCATTCCCATGATTCAGAACTCAAAAGAACTGAAAATCCTGACATTGACCAGCGAGCAGCGTGATCCCACGCTACCTGACATCCCCACTATTGCAGAGCTGGGTTATCCAGAGCTGAAAACCTCATATTGGACAGGCTTACTTGCGCCTAAAGGTACACCCAAAGACGAAATAGAAAAAATAGCTTCTGCTGCGATAAAGACCGTAAAAACAAAGGCTTATCAACGCGTTCTGACAGAAAACGGCCAAATTGAAAAAGCCGGGGGGCCGGAAAGACTTGACGCACAACTACAAAATGACCGTAATCACTGGGGCAAAATTATCAGTGAAAACAAGATTGTCATTAATTAACCTGTTTCCACCGCTAAGCGAATAGTTTAGCGGTGGAGTCGTTGTGGCCCATTGCAATCACTAGTTTTTACCATGCCCCCATCGGTGATGACAGTAATTTATGCTAGAGCACCTTACAGATGAAGGCCGGGTTTTCAGTTCAGGAGCGACGCGGACGGGGAATGTGACTCATTAAGGATTGGGTAAAACCACCGTCCACCACCATTTCTGCACCATTCATATAAGAAGAACGGTCACTCACCAGAAACACAACTGCATTGGCAATGTCTTCAGGCGCACCAATACGGCGCAAAGGAACCGCCTCTTCACGCTGCCGGCGCATTTGCGGATCGGCATAATACAGTTCAGTCAGTGGCGTTCGGGTCAGGCCGGGACTCACCACATTATTACGTATGCCATGTGGCCCCCACTCAAAAGCCAATTGCCTTGACAACATAAGAATAGCCGCCTTTGTACTACTGTACGCTCCACTCAAGGGCTGTGGATTGGAGCCGGCAATAGAAGCCACATGCACGACAGAACCGGCACCATGCACACGCATTGACTTGCCAAAGGCACGGGCGCAACGCAAGTAACCGGTCAGGTTAATATTGATCTGCCGCTCCCAGGCAGCCAGATCTATTTCATCTAAAGGACCAGGCACAGAAACAGCCGCATTGTTAACCAAAGAAAAACAATCCCCCAGCTGCCTGCTTACGGCTTCGGCCGCTGCCTTAACCTGTTCATCATCGGCCACATCACACGCCAGGGAAATACAGCGCCCACCCGTATTGGCAAGCAGTGTAGCCACATCCTGCGCAGCCAGGGCCTCCCGGTCCAGCATGGCAACATGCGC